>CAZKHE010000083.1:0-19442 GCA_964552535.1 uncultured Enterobacteriaceae bacterium
ATGGCGATGGGCGACGGCCGCTACGAGGAGGACCGGCTGCACAAGGCCGCGCAGGCGCTCGCGAAGCGGCCGGTGCTGTTCGACATGGCCGCGCTGGCCGCGGCGTCCGGCACGGTCATCAACGCGGTCCTCTTCGGTGCGCTGGCCGGTTCCGGTGCGCTGCCGCTCTCCCGCGAGGCATGCGAGAACGCCATCAAGGGCCACGGCAAGGGCGCGGAAGCGTCGCTGCGCGGCTTCGCCGCGGGCTGGGCGCATGCCACGGGCGAAGCGGTCGAGAAGGCGCGCGCCGACGTGAAGCACTGGGCCGGCCGCGCCAGCGAGCGCGTGCGTTCGGTGTTCCCCGCCGAGACGCATCGCATCCTCGAGGAAGGCGTGGCGCGGGTCGAGCGCTATCAGGACAAGGCCTACGCGGACCGCTACGTCGATCGCCTGATGCCGGTGCTCGAGGCGGAGCGCGCGGCGGGCGGCGGGCCTTCCGGATTCCGGATCACCAACGAGACCGGCCGTCACCTCGCACTGTGGATGTGCTACGAGGACCTCATCCGGGTCGCCGATCTGAAGACCCGCCGCAGCCGCTTCGAGCGCGTGCGCAGCGAAGTCCTGGCGAAGCCCGACGAGCCGGTCACCGTCGTCGAGTTCCTCAAGCCCGGGATCGAGGAAGTCGCCTCGGTGCTGCCGCGCGGCCTCGCCGCGAAGCTCCTCGCCCACGCCGAGCGCAAGGGCAAGTCGTTCAACCGCGGCATCTACCTGCGCACGACCAGCATCCACGGATTTCTCATGCTGCGGGCGATGGCAGGCCTGCGCCCCTTCCGCCGGTCCACGAGCCGGTGGCACGACGAGCAGGCGATGATCGAGCGCTGGCTCGCGGCGATCACCGCGGCGGCGAAGCAGGACGCGCAGCTCGCGCTGGAGATCGCGCTCTGCGCGCGGCTGCTGAAGGGGTACGGCGACACCCACCGGCGCGGCCGCACCAACTTCATGAAGCTGTTCGACACGCTGGTCGAGGGACGTCCCGAGCTCGCGCCTGCCGCGCGCGCCGTCGAGATCCGGAAAGCGCGCGACGCGGCGCTCGCCGATCCGGAAGGCCGCACGCTCGCGGGCGCGCTCGGCCTGCCGGTGCCGGCCCCGACGCCGAAACCGATCAAGCTCGTCCGGCGGGATCGTCAGGCGGCCTGAGCGCGATGGGCCGACTGTTCAGCATCGACCGCAAGATCCGCTTCTCGCACTGCGACCCGGCGGGGATCGTCTACTTTCCGAACTTCTTCGACATGATCAACGCGGCCGTCGAGGACTGGTTCGGCGACGAGATCGGGCTGCCCTTCCAGACCATGCACCTCGAGCGGCGCATGGGCTTTCCGATCGTGGACACGCGCTGCCAGTTCGTCCGGCCCTGCCATCTGGGCGATACGCTCGTCATCGAGCTCGGCATCGCGCGCCTGGGGCGCAGCTCGATCCAGTTCGCGATCCGCGGACGCGTCGGCGGCGAGGAGAAGTTCCGCGCCGACCACAAGGTCGCGCTGGTCTCGCTCGACACCTTCAAGTCCATGCCGATTCCGGACGACCTCCGCGCGAGGATGCAGCCTTTCGTGAAGGCGCCCTAGCCATGTCCCGGGTCTTCGTCCGCGAGTACCCCATCCTCTTCTCGCACTGCGACCCCGCCGGAATAGTCTATTACCCGCGCCTCTTCGACCTCCTCCACAACGCCATGGAGGACTGGTTCACCTACGGCCTGGAGGAGCGGTTCGCCGACCTGCTCATGAAGAAGCAGCTCGGCACGCCGACGGTGAGCACGAAGGTGGATTTCCTGTCGCCGGCGCGCCTGGGCGACCTGCTGCGCATCGAGCTGTACGTGACCCGCCTCGGACGGAGCGCGATCGACGTGCGCTACGACGCCTTCATCGGGGACCGCGCCGTGCTGCGCGCCGATCACACCATCTGCATCTTCTCGCGCGAGACCCACCGCGCGCTGCCGATTCCCGACGATCTGCGCGCGCGGATGGAAGCCTACGTGGCCCCGACCACCAGCACGTCGAGCGCGAGCACGCCGCCCGCGTAGCAGCGCAGCGGGTTCACGTCGAGCTCCGCGATCTCCGGATGCGCGGCCATGAGCCGCGCGATCGCGACCAGCACGCGCGCGACCGCGTCCCGATCGACGCGTGGCAGGCCGCGGAAGCCCTCCAGCAGCACCTGCCCGCGCAATTCGCGCAGCATGTCGTGCGCCTCGTCCGGCGTCACGGGCGCGAGGCGCAACGCCGTGTCGTGCAGCGCCTCGGCGGTGATGCCGCCCAGGCCGACCATCACCAGCGGGCCGAACGACGGGTCGCGCACGCCGCCGACGATGAGCTCGACGCCGCGGGGCGCCATCTCCTCCACCAGGTAGGCGCGGGCGCCGGGCAACTCGATTGCATCGAGCGCGTCGAGCGCGGCTTGCATCGCCTCGGGCGTCGCGACGTCGAGGCGCACGGCGCCGGCCTCGGTCTTGTGGGCGAGCGTCGAAGACGAGAGCTTCACCACCACCGGCTTCGCGAGCGCCGCGAAAGCGGTCAGCGCTTCCGCCCGCGTGGCGCATACGACGCCCCGCGGCACGGGAATGCCGGCGGCCGCGAGCAGCGCCTTGCCCTGCGCCTCGGTCATCGGCAGCGCGACGGGCGGCGCCGCCGCCACCCGGACCGCTTCACCGCGCGCCAGCCGTGCCTGCGCCTGCGCGTCCTCGCACCACGCGCGGACCGCCGCCGCGGCGCGCTCGGGCGACGGATACGAGGGCACGCCTGCGCGGCGCAGGGCGGCGAGCGTGGGCGCGATCAGGCTCGACACGCCGCCCGTCCCGAACGCGAGCGGTTTCCGCGACGCGCGCGCCGCCATCATCGCGACCGGGTCGACCGCCGCGGGCTCGTGCAGGGTGAACAGCAGCGTGGCGTCCACGTGCGGATCGGCTTCGACCGCGGCGAGCACCTGCGGGAACGTCGGTCCCGGCCGCCCGGTGTCCACGGGATTGTCGAGATAGGTGAGCGGCGGCAGCAGCGTGCGGAGCGTGGCCGCCGTCTCGCCCGTGAGCGTGGGCAGCGTGGCGCCGGCGGACTTCAGCGCATCCGCCATGAGCAGGCCGGGCCCCGCCTGGCCGGTCACGATGGCGACGCCGGGCGAGGCGCGAGGCGGGATGCGTCCGCAGGCGAGCGCCGCGACCACGTCGGCGGCCGCTTCGCTGGTCTCCGCGATGACCGCACCGGCCTGCCGCAGGGCGGCGAGCTTGCGCGCATACGCGCCGATGAGATTGCCGGTGTGCGACTGCGCGAACGCGCCGATGTCCGCGCGCCCCGGCGTCACCACCACCACGGGCTTGCGCGGCGTGAGGGCGCGCAGCACCTCGTAGAGGCGGCGTCCGTCCCGCACGCCTTCGAGGTGCAGCACGATCGCGCGGGTGTGGGCATCGTCGGCGAGACGCGCCAGCACGTCGGCCGCATCGACGTCGATCGCGTTGCCGAGCCCCACGGCGATCGAGACGCCGATGCCCAGCGCCTCGAGGTGAAAGGTCAGCGCGAGATTCACGCCGCCCGATTGCGCCACCACCGCCACCGGCCCGGCCTCCAGCCGATCGACGCCGGGCGCGAAGCTCGCCGCGCAACCGCTGGCGGGACGAATGAAGCCGGACGTGTTGGGCCCGAGGACGCGGACGCCCCCGGCGCGCGCTGCGTCGAGCAGGCGTTGCTGGAGCGCGAGCCCCGCGTCGCCCGATTCGCCGAAGCCGCCGCTGATGATCAGCACGCCGCCCGCGCCGGCCACCGCCGCATCCCGGACGGCGTCGACCGTGGCGCCGGCCGGGATGGCGAGGATGGCGAGGTCCGGCGCGACGCCGCTGGCGGCGCGCGCGCTGCTCAGCGAGGGGAACGCGCGCCGACCGAGAATCTCCGAGGCGGTCGGATGAATGGCGAACACCTCGCCGCGGAAGCGGGCGAGCGACAGCAGCGCCTGGTGTCCGGCCTTCTCCGCGGCGGGCGACGCTCCGACGACCGCGACCGAACGGGGGTCGAGCAGCCGGCCCAGCGCGGCGTCGCGCGTGCTCATCGACCTACGCGCTGCCCCAGATCGCGCGCGTCGTCTCGACGATGCGCGCCAGCTTGGCGCGCTCGTCGGCCTCGGTCACGGGATTGCCTGCCACGGTGCTGGCGAAGCCGCATTGCGGACTGATCGCGAGGCGATCGAGGTCGATGAACTTCGCCGCTTCCTCGGTGCGACGGCGGAGCGTGTCCACGGTCTCCAGCGCGGGGACCTTGGAGCTCACCAGACCCAGCACCACGCCCTTGTTCTTCGGCACGAAGCGCAGCGGCGCGAAGTCCCCGGCGCGCGGCGTGTCGTACTCCAGCAGGAAGTGGTTCACGTCCGCGCCGCTGAAGAGCTTCTCGGCCACCGAGTCGTACCCGCCCTCGGCGAGGTACTTGCCCTTGAAGTTGCCGCGGCACATGTGCACGCCGACGACGAGGTTCGCCGGCCGCTTCGCCACCGCCTGGGTGATGGCATCCACGTACAGGTCCACGAGCCGGTCCGGATCGAGCCCGGCTGCCTTCACCTTCTCGCGCGCCGCCGGGTCGCACAGCATGGCGATCGCCACCTCGTCGAGCTGCACGTACTGTGCGCCCGCGGCGGCGAGTGCGGCGATCTCGTCCTGGAACACCTTCGCGAGGTCGGCGAAGAAGGCCTCCGCGTTCGCGTACAGGCCCGGGTCGGCGTATTCGTTGCCGCGCCAGAAGTGCATCGTGGACGGCGACGGGAGCGTCACCTTGATCGGCTTGTCGGTGATCCCCTTGAGGAAGGCGACCTCGTCGGTGGCGATCGCCCGGCCGCGCCGCACCTTGCCGTTGACGTGCGGCGCGGTGAAGTCGAGCTCGTGGCCGTGGTCGTCCTTGAACTTGAAGATCGCATTCTTCACGGTGAGGCCGTCGGTCAGCTCGACGAAGCGTCCCCAGTAGGAGCCGCGGCGGAACTCGCCGTCGTTCACCACCTCGAGCCCGGCTTCGGCCTGCAGCCGGACCACGTCGCGGATCGCCTCGTCCTGGATGGCACGGAAGGTCGCATCGTCCATCTTCTTCTCGTGCACCTCGCGGAACGCGTGCCGCAGCTTGGCGGGCCGCAGGAGGCTGCCGATGTGGTCGGCGCGGAAGGGGGGACGGCCGGTGGGGCGGATCTGCATGGGGTCTCCTTGCAACGCGGCTCCGCCGCGTCGGTGCGTCGCGCGGCCTGGGCCGCCGTGATGGTCCGTCGCGCGGCCTTGGCCGCCGCGGGGGTCTATCGTGCTACAACCTATCGTGCTATAGAATTCTCGCCGCTTCCTGCACGGCGGCGCAAGCCCGCGAGATCCGCCTTTGCCGACGCCCCGAGCCCGCACCCGTGCTGCACCGCCACGAACGCGCCGCCGCGCCGCCGAGATCATCGACGCCGCCGCACAGGTGTTCGCCGAGCGCGGCTATCACGGTGCCTCGACGCAGGACATCGCCGACGTCCTCGGCATTCGCCAGGCGAGCCTCTACTACTACTTCGACTCGAAGGAAGACGCCCTCGAGCAGGTGTGCCTGCTCGGCGTCGAAGGCTTCGTCGAGCGTGCCGCGGCCATCGCCGCGAGCGATCTCGACGCGGCGGGGAAGATCGCCGCGCTCGTCGCCGCGCACCTGGCGCCGCTCGGGGACCGCCGCGACTACGTGCGCGTCTTCCTGCGCGAGCGGGGCCACCTGCCGGATGCGAGCCGCAAGCGCGTCGGACGCCATTCGCGCAAGCTCGAGCGCATCATCGAGACGACCTTTGCCGCCGGCATCGCTGCCGGCGCCTTTCGCGGCGACCTGGATCCGCGCCTCGCGACGCTGGCCCTGCTCGGCATGTGCAACGCGGTGCAGGCGTGGCTGCCGGTAGAGCCGGCGCGCTCCGTCGAGGAGGTGAGCGCCGCGTTCGCCGCGCTGCTCATCGACGGCGCACGTTCGCCGGCGGCGGCGCGGCGCACGCGTGTATCGCGTCGCAGCATGGCGAGCGATTCAATAGGCCGATAGACTGCCGCGCGATGAACGCCGCCCTGCCCGCCAAGACCCCCGAGCTCGACGCGCACGCCGCAGCCGATGCCCTGCGTGCGAATAGCGCGCCGCGCCTTCTCGCGGAACGCGCGCGCGCCGATCCGGCCGGCATCGCGTATCGCGCCAAGCACCTGGGCATCTATCGCGAGCGCACGTGGCGCGACTACGCCGCACTGGTCGCGCGCTGTGCCGGGGCGTTCGCGGCGCTCGGTCTGCGCGCCGGGGACCGGGTCGCGATCATGGGCGACGCCGCCGAGGAGTGGATGATCTGCGACCTCGCCGCGCAGGCCCTCGGCGCCATCACCTACGGCATCTATCCCACCGCGTCCGCGGCCGAGGTCGAGTATCAGCTGCGCGACGGCGGGGCGACGCTGTTCGTCGCCGAGGACCAGGAGTACGTCGACAAGGTGCTGCCGCTCGCGGAGCGCCTCCCGGCACTCGCGCACGTGGTGGTGATCGACGACGGCGCGATGTTCGACTACGACCATCCGCTGCTGCGGCGCTACGGCGCCCTGCTGGCCGCGTCGCGGATGGACGATGCCGCCGCGCTCGCGCATCTCGAGACGCTCGCAGCGGCGATCGATCCCGGACAGCCGGCGTTCATCGTGTACACCTCGGGCACCACCGGCCACCCGAAGGGCGCGCTGGTCGCCCACGGACGGCACCTCGCCGGCACCTACAACATCGTCACCCACTATCCGACGCTTGCCGAGCGCGAGCATCGCACGGTGATCTACCTGCCCCTCTGCCACGTGCTCGGCCGGGACGTCGCGATCACGCTGCCGCTGCTCTCGCGCCTCGTCCCGCACTTCGGCGAAGACCTCGAGGATCTCCCGCAGACGTTCTTCGAGGTGGCACCCACCGTGCTCTTCACCGTGCCGCGCTACCTGCAGAAGTTCGCGTCGCAGGTGCTTGTGGGCATGGCGGCCACCTCCCCGCTCAAGCGCGCCGCGTACGACGCTGCGATGCGCGTCGGCCGCGCGAAGGCCGAGCGGCGCTGGAGCGGGCGGCGCGATGCGGCGGGCGACGCGGCGTACGCGGCCGTGCGGCGCACGGTGTTCGGCCCGCTGCTCGCCAAGCTCGGGCTCGACCGTCTCGAGCTCGCCATCAGCGGCGGCGCCGCGCTGCCGCCCGACACCATGACGCTGTGGCAGGTGTGGGGCGTGAACGTCGTCGAGATGTACGGCCAGACCGAGACCGCCGGCGCGATCATCGCGGGCCAGCGCGGTCCGTTCCCGCGGCCGGGCAGCGTCGGCACGCCGCCGACCGGCTGGACGGTGCAGCTGGGGGCGGAGAACGAGATCCTGGTGCGCGGCGCCGACCTCTTCGAGGGTTACTGGAACAATCCCGCTGCCACGGCGGAGGTGATCGACGCCGAGGGCTGGCTGCACACCGGCGACGTGGGCGAGTGGCGCGACGGCGAGCTGCGCATCGTCGACCGGGCGCGCGACTTCATGGTCACCTCCGGCGGCAAGACGCTGTCGCCCTCCTACATCGAGAACGCGCTGCGCGCCATTCCCTACGTCGCCGAGGTGATCGTGTTCGGCCACGGGCGAAAGTACATCACCGCGCTGGTGGAGATCGACTTCGACACCGTGTCCGACTGGGCGCGCGCGAACGACGTCGCGTACACCGGCTTCACCTCGCTCGCCGCCCATCCGCGCGTGCGCGAGCTCCTCGCCGGCGCCATCGAGACGGCGAACGCCCAGCTGGCGCGCGTCGAGCAGATCAAGGCGTTCCGGATCCTGCCGAAGGCCCTGGATCCCGAAGAGGAAGGCGAGCCGGTCACGCCGACGCGCAAGGTAAAGCGCAAGCAGATGTACGAGCGCTTCCGCGATCTCGTGGAATCCATGTACGACGACGCCGAGGAGCGGCTGATCGCCGCGAGCCTCGGCCGCTGAACGATCACAGAGGAGGAGGTCCGATGAAGCTGCTGCAGAAGGGAAGGGGCGCCGTGCTGTGCGCCGCATTCGCCGCGGGAGTCGCCGCCGTGCCGGCACGGGCGCAGGACGCGTACGTCGTCGGCGTCTCGGCGGCCCTCACCGGTCCGGCCGCGGCGACGTACGCCCCGGTGATCGACGCGATGCGCGCCTACGCCGACCATGTGAACGGCAAGGGCGGCGTGAACGGCAAGCCCATCCGCCTGGTGATCCTGGACAACCAGGGCGAGCCGTCCAAGGCCGCCGCGGACGCGAAGAAGCTGCTCGCGCAGGACAACGTGATCCTGCTGGTGAATTCCAGCCTCTCGTCCACCTACGCGCCGATGATCGCCGAGTCGCGCCGGGCGAAGGTGCCGCTGCTGTACGCGGGCGCCGTGTGCCCCAAGGAGACCTATCCGCCGGCCGACCCCCTGCAGTTCTGCACGACGTCCTTCGGCGCGCAGTACGACAGCCAGCTGGCGATAGGCTTCGTGAAGGACAACGCGAAGGAGGCCCCGCGCATCGGCTTCTCCGCGATGGCGATTCCGATCTCGCGCGGCGAGATCGACTACGCCGAGGAGCTCGCGCGCAAGATGGGCATGGCGACCACGTCGAAGGAGATCATCCCGCCGCCCACGCCCGACTACACGCCGTTCGCGACCAAGCTGAAGGACGGCGGCTCGAACTGGGTGTACTCGTGGGCACCGTGGGTCACCCAGGTGCGCACCTTCGAGGCGCTGAAGCGGCTGGGCTGGAACGGCCGCTACATCGCCTACGCGCACATCCAGGCGGAGGACGAGCTCGCGCGCATCAAGGACCCCGAGCTCTTCGTGTTCGGTGCGAACGCGTTCGTGCGCGATGACCTGCCCGTACACGCGGAGATCCGTGCGGCGACGGTGCGCGCCAACCTCCAGTATCCGGTCACGCAGCTCACCGAGGGCTTCATCGCCGGGCTCGCGCTCGAGGCCGCGCTGAAGGCCACGCCCTGGCCGGCCACGCCGGCGAAGGTCCTCGCCGCCATGAACAACCTCAAGGTGGACATGAAGGGCCTGCGCGGCGGCCCCCTCGAGTGGACGAAGGACAACCACTTCCGCACGCGGCAGTACTACCGCGTGTATCGCTGGGACCCGGCGAAGAACGCGGTCGTGCAGGTGAAGGACTGGACGTCGTTCGAGGTGAAGTAGGCCGCGTGCTTTTCAGCACTCCGGCCTTTCCGCGACTGCTGGGCACTTTCAATTCCTGAATCCTTCAACGACGCCCCCCTCCCCCGGCCCCTCCCCGCCGCGGGGAGGGGAGGGGTCCACCTCAGGGCTTCGCTTCAGGTTCCATGCAACTCGCCGTCAACATCACCGTCCTCGCCGCGATCTACGCCCTGATCGCCTGCGGCTACGTGCTCATCTACCGGGTGAGCCGGGTGCTCAACCTCGCCCACGGCGAGCTGATGATGCTCGCCGCGTACCTGCTCCTCGCGACCGCCTCCATGTTCTCGGGCCACCCGGTCGCGGCGCTCGCCGCGTCGCTCGTCCTCGCCATCGCGGTCGGCGCGATGGTGTACGTCTTCCTGATGCGCAAGATGACCGGCGAGCAGGTCCTGGCGGCGGTGCTCGCCACCGTTGCGCTCGGCATCCTGCTGCGCGGCGTGATGGTCCTGGTGTGGTCGGCGCAGCAGCAGTATCCGGCGCAGGCGCTCGGCTGGGTCAACGCGAGCATTCACCTGCCCGGCGGCGCCCGGATCTCGGGGGCGGCGCTCGCGCTCGTCGCCTGCACGACGCTGGTGTATGCGTCCCTCTTCGCCTTCCTGCGCTTCTCGCGCTGGGGCATCCGCATGCGCGCCGCCGGCCAGAACCCGCTGCTCGCGGCCCAGCGCGGCATCGGCCTGCACGGCATCTATGCGCTCGCCTGGGCGCTCGCGACGTTCACCGGGGGCATCGCGGGCATGCTCATCGCGCTCGACTCGGGGCTCGACCAGACGATGGTGGTGATCGGGCTGAAGGCCTTCCCGGCCGCGCTCGTCGGCGGCCTCGACAGCCTCGTCGGCGCCCTGCTCGGCGCGGCGATCATCGCGCTGGCCGAGGTGCTGCTGATCCACTACGTCGATCCGCTGCTGTCCGACGTGGTGCCGTTCCTGGTGCTGATCGCGATGCTGGTGGTCCGGCCCTGGGGCCTGCTCGGCACCCGCGAAGAGCTGGATCGCGTCTGATGCCGTTCGCCAGTGGCTACTTCCGGACGAGCTATGCGCGCGACCTGCGCCTCGTCGACACGCGCGCCCAGATCGCGGGCATCGCCGCGCTCGCCGTCGCCGTCGCGGCCTTTCCCTTCCTCGCCGGCGCGTTCCTGCTCGATCTTGCCAACCAGTTCTTCCTCGCCGTGGTTGGCGCGGTTGCGCTGATGCTGCTGACCGGCGTCGCCGGACAGGTCTCGCTCGGGCACGCCGGCCTGCTTGCGGCGGGCGCGTTCACCGCGGGCATCCTGTACAAGGAGACCGGCGCGCCGATCTGGGTTACCGTGCCGGCGGCGGCGCTGACCGGCGCCGTGCTGGGGGTCGTCTTCGGGCTGCCGAGCCTGCGGCTGCGCGGGCTGTACCTCGCGGTCAGCACGCTCGCCCTGCATTTCGTCGTCGTGTACGTCGGGCACGAGTACGAGACCAAGCGCGGGTTCTCCACGGGGATCCTGATCGACCCGCCGAGCCTCGCCGGTGTGGTGATCGACGATGCGCGCATCTGGTATGCCGTCCTGCTCGCCGCCGCGGTCGCGAGCGTGCTGCTCGCGCTCAACCTGCTGCGCGCCCGGACCGGACGCGCGTGGCGGGCCATCCACGATCACGAGACGGTCGCCGCCGGACTCGGCATCAACGTCCCGCTCTACAAGCTTGCCGCGTTCGTCGTCAGCTCGACGATGACGGCGGTCGCCGGCGCGCTGTTCGCCTACTACCGCGGCTTCGTCTCGGTCGAGGCGTTCTCGCTGTTCCTCTCCATCCAGTACGTCGCGATGGTCATCATCGGCGGCATGGGCTCGATCCTCGGCGCGGTCCTCGGCGCGGCCTTCGTCACGCTCTTTCCCTACATCATCGAGGCGGCCATGGGCCTGCTGCCGAACGCCGAGCGCTACTCGAGCCTGATCTACGCGGTGAACTACGCGGCCTTCGGTCTCGTCATGGTGCTGTTCCTGGTGTTCGAGCCGCTCGGCCTCGTCGGCATCTGGCGGCGGCTGCGCGACTGGATCGTCCTGTGGCCGTACAAGCAGCGGCCGCTGGGAGGCGCCAAGTGAGCGCGCCGCTGCTCGCGGTGGACGGCATCGAGGTCCTGTATCACCGGGTGGTGACCGCGGTGCAGGGCGTCACGCTCGCCGTGCCGGAGGGGGCGATCGTCGCGCTCCTGGGCACCAACGGCGCCGGCAAGACCACCACGCTGCGCGCCATCTCCGGCTTTCTCGGCATCGACGATGCACGCGTGAGCGAAGGCGCCATCGCCTTCCGCGGCGAGCGCATCGAGAACCGCCCGCCGCACGAGATCACCGCGCGCGGCATCGTGCTCGTGCCGGAGCGCGACAAGGTCTTTCCCAACCTCACCGTCGCCGAGAACCTCGTCGCCAACGTCCCGCGTCGCGGGGCGCGGCACGACGCGCGCCGGCTCAGCGCGCTCGTGTACGAGCAGTTCCCGAAGCTCGCCGAGCTGCGCACCCGCGAGGCCGGCTACCTCTCGGGCGGCGAGCGGCAGATGCTGGCGATCGCCGCCGGCCTGATGTGCGCGCCGGACCTGCTGCTGGTGGACGAGCTGTCGCTCGGGCTCGCGCCGCTCGTCGTGGAGGAACTCGCGCACCGCCTGCAGCGCATCCGCGCGGAGCTCGGCATCTCGATCCTGCTGGTCGAGCAGAGCGCGACGGTCGCGCTCGCCATCGCCGACCACGCCTACGTGCTGGAGAACGGCCGCGTGGTGCTGGACGGCACGCCGGAGCGCCTGCGTGCGCACCAGGACATCCAGGAGTTCTATCTCGGCGGCGGGGCCGGGGCGCGCCGCAGCTATCGCGACGTGAAGCAGTATCGACGCAGCCGGCGGTGGTATGGCTGAGCTCGCGGTGGAAGGCATCGGGCTGCGCTTCGGCGGCCTCGTCGTGCTCGAGGACGTGTCGCTCGGCGTCGAGAAGGGCGAGCTGCTCGCGCTGATCGGGCCGAACGGCGCCGGCAAGACGAGCCTGCTCAACTGCATCAGCGGGCTCTACCGCCCGAGCGCGGGCACCGTCCGCTTCCGCGGCGAGGATCTCGTCGGCATGCGTCCGCACCGCATCGCCGCCCTCGGCGTGGCGCGCACCTTCCAGCACGGCGAACTGTTCCCGCACCTCACGGTCGTCGAGAACCTCCTCGTCGGCCGTCACGCGCGCGTGCGCACCAGCCTCTTCGGCGAGGCGTGGTTCTCGCCCGGCGTGCGCCGCGAGGAGGTGGCGCACCGTGAAGCGGTCGAGCGCATCCTCGACTTCGTCGAGCTCGGGCGCCACCGCCACGCGCTCGTCTCCGCATTGCCGTTCGGGCGGCAGAAGCTCGTCGGCTTCGCGCGCGCCCTGGCGATGGAGCCCGCCGTCCTCCTGCTCGACGAACCCTCCGCGGGCCTGAACCGCGACGAGCGCGAGGATCTCGCGCGCTTCATCCTGCGCATCAAGCACGAGCTCGCGCTGCCGATGATCTGGATCGAGCACGACATGCAGATGGTCGCCGACCTGGCCGACCGCCTGCACGTCCTGGACTACGGGCGCACGCTGGCGGCCGGCCGCGCCGACGAGGTGCTGCGCGATCCCCGCGTCATTGCCGCGTATCTCGGCAGCGCCGCTGCCCACTGAGGGCCGGGTTGCCGCGCGTGCCCGGTAGGCGGAGAATTCCCCTCTGAACCGCAATCGCCCCGAAGGAGCCGCGATGTCCGCCGTCATGAAACCCCAGAACGCCGCCGAGCGCGCCGCGTTCTACGACAAGATCGGCGCCGCCAGCGTCACCCCGCTGTGGGAAGTGCTGCACGCGCTCGTGCCGCCCACGCCGAAGACGCCGTGCGTGCCGTACCTCTGGAAGTACGACCAGATCCGGCCGTGGATCATGGAGGCGGGGAAGATCATCACCGCTTACGAGGCGGTGCGGCGAGTGCTGATCCTGGAGAACCCGGGCCTCAAGGGCCAGTCGCGCGTGACCCACAGCCTCTACGCCGGCCTGCAGCTCATCCTGCCCGGCGAGGTCGCGCCGGCGCATCGGCACACGCAGTCGGCGCTGCGCTTCATCGTCGAAGGCACCGGCGCGTTCACCGCGGTGGACGGCGAGCGCGTCACCATGCATCCGGGCGACTTCATCATCACGCCGTCGTGGTGCTGGCACGATCACGGCAACCCCGGCAACGAGCCGGTCGTCTGGCTCGACGGCCTGGACATCGCGATCGTCGAGCTCTTCGACGCCCAGTTCGCCGAGAACTTCCCCGAGGATTCGCAGCAGATCCAGCGCTCCGAGGGCGAATCGTTCGCGCGCTTCGGCTCGGGGCTCATGCCGCTCGACTTCAAGCCGAAGAGCCGCACCTCGCCGCTCTTCTGGTATCCGTATGCGCGCACCCGCGAGGCGCTCGAGGAGCTGCGCCGCGCCGACGACCCGCATCCGAGCCACGGCCACAAGATGCGCTTCGTGAACCCGGCGACGGGCGGCTGGCCGATGCCCACCATCGGGACCATGGTCCAGCTCCTGCCCAAGGGCTTCAGCGGCAAGCCCTATCGCGCCACCGACGGCACGTGCTTCTCGGTGATCGAGGGCCGCGGGCGGGTGAAGATCGGCGAGACGGCATTCGACTTCGGGCCGCGCGACCACTTCGTCGTGCCGAGCTGGATGCCCTACTCGTTCGAGACGCGGGAGGACGCCGTGCTGTTCAGCTTCTCCGACCGGCCGGTGCAGGAGGCGCTGGACCTCTTCCGCGAGGCGAACGGCTGAGCCAGCGGGCTGCCGGAGCGAAACGAAAAGCCGGCGCGAGCCGGCTTTTTTTTCGTGCTCGGGCGCAGCGACTCAGGCGACCTGCGCCTCCGCCTCACGCTGGCGAAGGCCGTCGGTTTCGATGAGGAGGCCGTTCTGGCCGCGCTTGCGGACACGCGCCATGAGCTCGTCGGCGCGTGCCAGCGCGGCTTCGAGCGATTCCACCGGCCGCGTGAAGACCGCGACGCCGATGCTGAACGAGCCGGGCCAGTGGCGCTCACGCATCGCCTGCTTCAACCGATCGCGCAACTGGTCCACCACGATGCCGGCGGTGCTCGCGTCGGTCTCCGGCAGCAGGATGCCGAAGGAGGCGTCGTCCACCGCGGCGGAGAAATCGGTCCTGCGCAGGTTGCCCGCGATCGTGTCCGCCGCATGCTGCATCAGCTTGGCACCGGCGCGCGGCCCCTCCCGCTCGAGCAGCAGAGCTGCGCCGTCGCAATGGATGCTCACCAGCGCGAACGGGCGCGAGAAGCGCTGCAGACGTGCGAGCTCGAGCCTCAAGGCCTCCAGATACTCGGGGCGTCCCGGCGCCGCCGGGGCCGACGCCGGCGGCGGGTGCGCGGGCCGCTGCAGGCGGCGCGTTGCGACGATCACCAGCGCGGCGAAGGCCACGCCTCGTCCCGCGAGGTCGAGTGCGCCGAGCGCGGTGCCCGCCTGCCAACCGGAAAGCAGGAGCGGCAGGACGAGCCCCGCCCCGGCCGCCGCGATGAGCGACGCGGTCCCCGCCGGTGTGGACAGAAAGCCGTTGCGCATGGGGGGCAGCATAGGGCGGTATCCCCCATGCGGGGGATAAGCCCTTGTGTCGGATGTGATTTACCGCCGGATTGCGGCCACTTGCCGGCCCGTTTCGTGCCCCGTGCAGCGCTGCTGCGAACGGCGCATAATCGGATTCCCTTTACTTGACATCTAAAACATCATGACCCTGCACCAGATCCTCCAGCCTGCCGGCTGGCTCCCGCCGAAGGGCTATTCCAACGGCATCGCCGCCCGCGGACGGCAGGTCTACGTCGCCGGCATGGTGGGCTGGAATGCCGAGTGCCGGTTCGAGAGCGACGACTTCACCGCGCAGGCGCGGCAGGCGCTCCAGAACATCGTCGCGGTGCTGGCCGAGGCGGGCGCCCGGCCCGAGCACATCACGCGAATGACCTGGTACGTGACGAGCAAGCGCGAGTACCTCGCCGCGGGCAAGGGGCTCGGCGCGGCATATCGTGAGATCATCGGCCGCCACTATCCCGCCATGACCGCCGTCGAGGTCACCGCGCTGATGGAGGATCGCGCGAAGGTGGAGATCGAAGTGACGGCCGTCGTACCCGAATAAAGGACAAGCCCCGTGGAGAAGGACGCCGCCTGGTACGAGCGCGAGTACAGCCCGCGCGCCTCCGTTCCCAACTTCCAGGAGATCTTCGACGGCTGGGACGCGAAGTCGGCCGCGGTAGCGAGCCGCTTCGACGGCTACGCCGACGTCGCGTACGGGCCGCACCCGCTGCAGACGCTCGACGTTTGGCGCGCCCGCGGCGAGGCGAAGGCGGCGCTCGTGTTCATCCACGGCGGCTACTGGCGCGCGCTGGACAAGAAGGCGTTCTCGTTCATCGCGCCGGCTTTCGTCGATGCCGGCGTGACCTTCTTCAACATCAACTACGCGCTCGCGCCCGCCGTGTCGCTCGAGGAGATCGTGCGCCAGGTCGTCCAGGCCGGCGCCTGGATCTGGCGCAACGCGCCGCACTTCGGCGCGCCGCGCGACCGGCTCTACGTGGCCGGGCACTCTGCCGGCGGCCATCTGACCGCGATGATGCTGGCGGCGCTCTGGCCGGTGTACGCCGCGGACCTTCCGCGGAAGGTGTTCCAGGGCGGGCTCTCCGTCAGCGGCGTGCACGACCTGCGGCCGCTCGTGCATTGCGACTTCCTGCGCGCGGACGTGCCGCTCGACCTCGCCACCGCGCGCCGCCTCTCGCCCGCGCTGCTGCCCCCGGCCACCGACGCGAGGCTGTGGACCTCGCTCGGCGGCGAGGAGTCGCCTTCCTTCCACGAGCAGACGCGCATGATGGCCAGCGCCTGGAAGGACGTGTTCGCCGAGGACATCCCGATGCCCGGCGAGAACCACTTCACCGTAATCGAGCGCCTTGCCGATCCCTCGAGCGCGCTGCATCGCGGGGCCCTGCGGATGATGGGGCTCGCCTGAGGCCGCCGTGAGCGTGGGCTGGCGCATCGCCCTCGGCATCTCCGCGCTCTGGGCATCGATCTACGCCCTCGCGACGCTTGCCGGCGACTACGCCTTCGTGCCGCCACCGCATGTGGCGCGCGAGACCAGCGAAGCCGCGCTCGGTCCCGCTTTCCGCTGGGCCAGCATGGTGAACGCGACGGTGATCTTCCTCGTCTTCGCGGTGCTCGCCGCCCGCCATCCTGCGCTGCGTGCCGGCGAGAAGGTCGGCTGGATCGCCGCGATGATGTTCCTCTTCCCCTTGGTGGTACCGCCGTTCTGGTTCCTACACGTCTGGCGCGCGCCGGCATGAATCCGCAGCAGCTGCTCCTCGAGGCCTTTCACGCCGCCGTGGCCGCGGCGGACCCGCTCCGCATTCTTCCGGGGCGGCTCCCGGAGCCGCCGCGCGGCCGCACGCTGGTCGTCGGGGCCGGCAAGGCGGCCGCATCGATGGCGCTCGCGGTCGAGCAGCACTGGCCGGCGAGTGCACCGCTCGACGGGCTCGTCATCACGCGCTATCGGCACGGTCTGCCCACCCGTCGCATCAAGGTCGTGGAGGCGGGTCACCCCGTGCCCGACGAGAGCGGCGAGGCCGCCGCACGGGAAACCCTGCGCCTCGCGCGCACGCTCGGTCCGGAGGATCTCCTGCTCGCGCTGGTGTCCGGCGGCGGGTCGAGCCTGCTCACGCTGCCGGCCGAGGGCCTCTCGATGCAGGACCTCAAGGCGACCAACCGCGAACTCCTGCGCAGCGGCGCGCCGATCCAGGAGATGAACGTCGTGCGCAAGCACCTCTCGGCGATCCACGGCGGACGCCTTGCGGCCGCGACCCGCGCGCAGGTGGTCGCCCTGATCATCTCCGACGTCACCGGCGACGATCCGACCCACATCGGGTCGGGCCCGTGCGCGCCGGACCCGACGACCTACGCCGATGCGCTCGAGATCGTGAATCGCTACGGCATGACCGTGCCGCCGGCGGTGCTCGCCCGGCTGGAGCGCGGGGCGCGCGGCGAGATCGACGAGACGCCGAAGCCGGGCGACGGGCTGTTCGCACGCGTCGAGAATCGGGTGGTCGCGACCGCGCAGCAGAGCCTGCAGGCCGCGGCACGCTGCTTCGAGGCCGCCGGCATCCGGGCGGCGGTCCTCGGGGACAGCGTCACGGGCGAAGCCAGCCAAGTGGCCAAGGTGTACGGGGCGCTCGTCCGACAGGTCCGCCGCCACGGCGGTCCGTTTGCGGCGCCCGTCGCCCTCGTCTCGGGCGGCGAATGCACCGTCACCGTCCGCGGCGCCGGCAAGGGCGGACGCTGCGCGGAGTTCCTGCTCGCACTCGGCATCGACCTGGACGGGGAACCCGACGTGCACGCGCTCGCCGCGGACACCGACGGGATCGACGGCTCGGAGGACAACGCGGGCGCCTGGCTCGCACCCGAGACGCTCCGCCGGGGGGCGGAACGGGGACTGCAGGCTCGGCGGCTCGCGGCGAACAATGATGCCTACACGTTCTTCGCAGAGCTCGGCCAGCTGGTCACCACCGGTCCGACGCGCACGAACGTGAACGACTTCCGCGCCATTCTCATTCTCTAGCTGCAACGCAGCATTTTGGTGCGATTTCGAGCTACAATACGCCATTCCGGAGCGTGAACGGCGACCGTGATCCGGCAGCCGGCGCTTCTTGTTCAATGTTTCAAGGGCTTAGGGCGTCTCGGCACCCGCCACGAGCGGGCAGGTTCCTTGCTGAAAGGCGCGCGAACCCGGAATGGAGACTCGCATGACCACCCTGCTCGACCTTCTCGTTACCTCCCTCCAGATCGTCGGCCTCGCCGGTATCGTCTACGGCGGTGTGCTCGCGCTCGAAATGGACGTCCTCGTCGATCGCCTGCTCAAGGTCCGTCCGCTGCGCCCCGAGCCGGCCGCGGCCTGACGTCAGCGGCGTTCGGCAGCCCAGTCCAGCGGCGTGCCGATCCCGAGGCCCAGCGTCGCGGCGGCGCTGCCGCCGTTGACGGCGACCTCGACCAGACCGAGGCTGTTCGCATACCAGAACGCGCCGCGTGGCGGGGCGTCGCCAAAGACGCGTGCGTGGGCGATCTCCAGGCCGGCGACCGCCAGCCGGCGGGTCTGCGGCGCGCCGTCGGCGCGCATCCCGGTGAACGCGTTGCCGTAGTGATCGACGTAGATCACCTCCGCCAGGTCCTCGTGGGGCAGGGTCGTCGCGAGCCGGGGTGACTGCTCCACGCTCTCGTTCGGGAAATCGTCGGTCGCGACGGCCGCGGCGAGCGGCGCGAAGACATCTCGCCCGTGGAAGGATGCGGACGCACCCTGGGGCATCTCGCGCAGTCGCCAGAGGCTCCGCGTGGCGGCGCGCCCGAACGCCACGCTGAAAAGTCCGTTGTCCGGGCCCACGAACCAGCGCCCGTCCGCGCGCAACACCACGGCGTCGCGCGCCGTTCCCACGCCCGGATCCACCACGCCCATCACCACCGTTCCCCGCGGAAGCCGCGCCGCGAGCGCCGCAAGCAGGTGCGCGCTCGCGCGCGGATCGAACATCGGCGCCTCGTGCAGCAGATCGATGACCGGCACGCCGGGCGCATAGCGCTCCAGCACCGACTTGACCTGCCCGACGTAGAGGTCGTTGGACCCGAAATCGGTGAACAGCATGATGGCCATGCCTGTCTCCTGCGGAACGTGCGTCGCGGCCGATGCCGGAAACGAAAAAGCCGGCGCAGGCCGGCTTTTCGTCTTGATGCGGGGCGGAGTTACTCGCCCTTCTTCGCCGGCTCCTCGGCCGCTTCGGGCCGATCGAGCAACTCGACCAGCGCCATCGGCGCATTGTCGCCGGGGCGGAAGCCGAACTTCAGGATGCGGAGGTAGCCGCCGTTGCGCTTGGCGTAGCGCGGCCCGAGCTCGTCGAAGAGCTTCACCACCATGTCGCGGTCGCGCAGGCGATTGAACGCGAGGCGCCGGTTCGCGAGCGACGGCTTCTTGCCGAGAGTGATCATCGGCTCGACGACGCGGCGCAGTTCCTTCGCCTTCGGCAGCGTGGTGCGGATCACCTCGTGCTTGAGCAGCGAGTTCGTCATGTTGCGCAGCATCGCCAGGCGATGGCTGCTCGTGCGGTTGAGCTTCCGGAGTCCGTGTCCGTGGCGCATTGTTCTGTTTCCTTTCGCGAGGGCCGCGTCAGCCGCGGACCGTCTCCAGCCCGGCGGGCGGCCAGTTCTCGAGCTTCATGCCCAGCGTCAGGCCGCGCGAGGCGAGCACTTCCTTGATCTCGTTGAGCGACTTGCGGCCGAGGT
>CAZKHE010000084.1:0-19377 GCA_964552535.1 uncultured Enterobacteriaceae bacterium
GCTGCGGCCGCTGCGCCGCCGGTCGTCGTACCCGCCGCGCCCGTCGCGCCGACCGCGCCGTTCGCCGCGCCGGTGCCGGCCTGCGTCGCCGGTGCGCCGCCGCCGCCCATGCCGCCGGTGCCCGCGCCGCTCGCAGTGGAGCCGCCGGTGTTCGCGCCGCCGGTGCCCGCCTGGGTGTTGTTGTTGCCGCGTCCGATGCGCGCGCCCATGAGGCCGACGTAGCCGCCGGAGCTCGTGCCGGTCGCCGCGCCGCTGTTGCCGCTCGCGCCGTTACCGCCCGCGCCCGCCACGGTGTTGCCGTTGGACGAGTTGCCGCCGGAGCCGCCGGAGCCGCCCGATCCGCCGCTGGCGTTGCCGGCGTTGCCGCCGTTGCCGCCGCCGCCGGACCCGCCGCTGCCGGTGCCGCCCATGCCGCCCATGCCGGCGACGCCGCCGTTGCCGGTGCCGCCCATGCCGGCGCCGCCGCCGTTGCCGCCGTTGCCGTTGCCGCCGGAGGCCGCGCCGCCGTACGCACCGCTCGCGTTCGCATTGCCCGCGCGGCCGGTCGCGCCGCCATAGCCTGCGGTCGACGACCCGTTCGACGCGCTGCCGTTGCTGGCGCCGGCGTTCGACGCGTTGCCGCCCGGTGCGCCTGGCGCGGAGGAGGCCTGTCCGGTGCCGCCGGTGGCGCCGTTGCCGCCGCTGGTCGACGCGGTGCCGGTGGAGGTCGAGTTGCCCGCATCGCCGGCGGTGCCGCCGTTCGCGGTCGTCGCGCCGCCGTTGCCGCCGTTCGCACCGGTCGCGTTCGCGTTGCCCGCGCGGCCGCCGTCGCCGCCGTTGGCGCCGGTCGCGTTGCCGGTGTCGCCGCCGCGGCCGCCGTTGCCGGCGTTCGCCGAGCCGTTGTCGGCGCTGCCGTTCATGGCGCTGCCGTTGGTCGCGCTGCCGCCGGCGCCGCCGTTGCCCGCGTTGCCCGCGGCCGCCGCGGCCGCGGCATTGCCGCCATTGCCGCCGTTACCGGTGCCGCCGTTGCCGCCGTTGCCGGTGCCGCCGTTGCCGTTGCCGCCCGCCCCGCCGCGCGCCGCATTGGCGTTGCCGTAGTTCCAGGCGTTGTTGCCGATGTTCTGGATCGTGTTGCCGGTGACCGTCGCGCTGAGATTCGCGGTCGCCACCACGGTCGTGTTCCACGTCTGATTGGTGTTGTTCGAGTTGGACCAGGTCTGCGCCGTGGCGGCGCCGGTCGCGGCGCTGCCCGTCGCCGACGCATTCTGGCTCGAGTTGTTGTTCTGGTTGCTGTTGTTGCGGTTGTCGCTGTTGTTGCTGTTGTCGCTGCGGTTGCTGTTGTCGGTGCTGTTCGAGCTCGACGCCGTGCTGAACTCGTTCGCCTGCGGGCTGTTGTTGCCGCCCTGCGTGGAGTTGGCGGTGGCGTTCTGCGTGGTGTCGCCGTTGGGGTCGTTCGAATTGTTCGTCGGGTTCGCGAGAGCCGACGACATCGAACCGAAGGCGAGCGCGACCGAAGCCGCGATCAGGGTCTTGCGCATTATGGGATCTCCCAGGAAGTGAAGGGACATGCGTGCACGTGCGAAGCACGCGGGGGACGCCTGCTTCGCGGCGCACCGCGTCTGCAAGCGCCGTGCCCCGCGTCCGGTGGCGGAATGCGCTTGAGCGAGAATGGCTTGCCGCGCGCGCATGGCCGCGCCGCGTGTACCGGGAGCGATACATGTATCGGCGGCGATACACTGCGCGCCGGCGCTGTCTTCCGCGCGTAACGTGGCGCGGCTAGCGTGCGTCGAACACCGAACCAGCGAAGCCGCGATGGGCAATCACTACGACGACTCCCGCATCAGCAACACCTCCGCCAACGCGGCGTTCTCCGAGATCCTCGCCGCGCGCGTGTCGCGGCGGCAGCTGCTCAAGGTCTCTCTCGCGGGTCTTGTCGCGGCGGGCGGCGGCGCGCTCTCGGGCTGCGCGACGGACGGCGGAGCGCCGGCCGTCGCCGACGACGGCGGCCCGCTGCTCGGCTTCGACGGCATTCCGGTGTCGACGGCCGACGCCGTCTCGCTGCCGCCGGGCTATCGCGCGCAGGTGCTCTACGCGTGGGGCGATGCGACCGGCGTGCAGGGCCGCGCCGTGCCCGGGTTCAAGTGGGACGCGTCGAACACCGCGGAGGAGCAGGCGCTGCAGGCGGGGATGCACAACGACGCGGTCGAGTACTTCCCGCTGCCGCCCGGCTCGCGCCGCGCCGATCGCGCGCTGCTCGCCGTCAATCACGAGTACACCGACGACGGCATGCTGCACCCCGACGGCATGCAGACCTGGGATGCGGAGAAGGTGCGCAAGTCGCAGATGGCGCACGGCGTGTCGGTGATCGAGATCGCGCGCGAGGGCGCCGCGTGGCAGGTGGTGCGGCCCTCGCGCTACGCCCGGCGCATCACCGCGGCGACGCCGATCGCGGTATCCGGTCCGGCGGCCGGGCATGCGCTGATGCGGACCGGGGCCGATCCCGGCGGCCGGCGCGTGCTCGGCACGCTCAACAACTGCGCCGCCGGCGTCACGCCGTGGGGCACCTACCTCGCCTGCGAGGAGAACTTCCACGGCTACTTCGCCAACGGCGGCAATGACCCGATGCAGGCCCGCTACGGCGTCTCGTCACGCGGCTTCGGGTACCGCTGGCACGAGCACGATGCACGCTTCGATGCGGCGCGCGAGCCCAACGAGGCGCACCGCTTCGGCTGGGTGGTGGAGATCGACCCGTACGATCCGCAGTCCACGCCCGTCAAGCGCACCGCGCTCGGACGCATCAAGCACGAGGGCGCGTTCACCACGCTCGCGAAGGACGGCCGCGTGGTGGTTTACATGGGCGACGACGAGCGCTTCGAGTACATCTACAAGTTCGTCTCGCGCGACCGCTACGTTGCAGGCGGCCGTGCGGCCAACCGCACGCTGCTCGACCACGGCACGCTCTACGTCGCGCGCTTCGATGCCGACGGGCGCGGCGCGTGGCTGCCGCTGGTCGCGGGGCAGGGCCCGCTCACCGCCGCGAACGGCTTCCCCGGCCAGGCGGAGGTCTGCGTCTACGCGCGCCGGGCGGCGGATCTCCTCGGCGCGACGAAGATGGATCGGCCGGAGTGGATCGCGGTGCATCCGCGCACCGGCGAGGTGTACTGCACGCTCACCAACAACTCGCAGCGCGGCGGCCCCCGCCACGCGCCGCCCGACGCCGCGAATCCGCGCGCCGGGAACGTCTTCGGCCACATCATCCGCTGGCGCGAGACGGGCGGGGACGCGACCGCGGCGGCGTTCGAGTGGGACGTCTTCGCGCTCGGCGGCGATCCGCAGCACGCGGATGCGGCGAAGCGCGGCACGGTGAAGGGCGATGCCTTCGGCAGCCCCGACGGCCTGTGGTTCGATCCGCGCGGCGTGCTGTGGATCCAGACCGACGTCTCCACCAGCACCCTGAACAAGGGCGACTACGCGCGCCTCGGCAACAACATGATGCTCGCGGCCGACCCGCGCACGGGCGAGGTGCGCCGCTTCCTGGTCGGACCGTCCGGCTGCGAGATCACCGGCTGCGCGATGTCCCCGGACCTGCGCACGATGTTCATCAGCATCCAGCACCCCGGCGAGACCGCGAGCGAGCGCACCGACCCGGCGCAGCCGCGGGCCGTTTCCAACTGGCCGGACTTCCGCCCCGACGGGCGGCCGCGCTCGGCGACGCTCGCCATCACCCGCGAGGACGGCGGCGTGATCGGCGCCTGAACGGCCACGGAATAATCCTTCGTCTCCGCACGTTCTCCTGCCGGCCGCCCGTGGCGGCCGGCCCGACAAGGACAACCCAGGAGACACCATGCCGAACCGCGTCACGATTGCCGCCGGGGCCGCGCTCGCGCTCGCCGCCGGCGTTGCGATCGCCCAGCAGCCCGCACCGCAGCAGCCGCCTGCCCAGGCCGCCCCCGCGCGCCCGGCCATCCAGACCTACAAGGTCGATGGCACCGAGGGCGTGTACGTCTTCAGGAACGTCGGCCACCAGGCGATGTTCGTGGTGACCGCCGACGGCGTCATCGTGACCGATCCGGTCGCCTACGGCCGCCCGAACGGCGGGCAGCAGTACCTCGACGAGATCCGCAAGGTCACCGACAAGCCCGTCCGCTACGTCATCTACAGCCACCACCACTACGACCACATCGCCGGCGGCAAGGTGTTCAAGGACGCCGGCGCCACGTTCATCGCCCACGAACGCGCGGCGATGCGCCTCAGGATGCTCGGCGATCCGCACACCGTGCTGCCCGACGAGACCGTCGGCGACCGCGGCCGCACCATCACCCTCGGCGGCACCACGCTCGAGCTCACCTACCACGGCCTCAACCACTCCGACTCCACGCTCGTGATGCGCCTGCCGAAGGAGCGTATCGTGTTCATCGTGGACACGATCCCGGTCGGCACCGTTCCGGGCCGGGGCATGATCGACATGTATCCGCTGGAGACCGAAGCGTTCATGAAGCAGGTGCTTGCCCTCGACTGGGACCGGCTCATTCCCGGCCATCCCGCCCCGGGCGACCGCCTCGGCACCAAGAAGGACGTCGAGGATCAGCTCCAGCTCCTGCAGACGGCGTCCGCGACGATGCAGAAGCTCGCGCGCGAGGGCAAGTGCTGGGATGCCGCGGAGAAGGAGTTCGCGATGCCGCAGTACGAGAGCTGGCCGGGCTACCAGGCCAACCTGCAGTTCATCGCGCGCCGCTACTGCGGCCTGTGGGGGCGGGGGACCTGAGCGTGGCGACACGCGGCTTCACCGGGCGCGGCCGGCCGCCGGTCGCGCCGGATCGGCTTCCCCCCGGGCAGTTCGTCACCGACGACTTCCCGGTGCTGTCGGCCGGGCCCACGCCGCGCGTCGATCCGGCGGCGTGGACCTTCACGCTGCGCGTCGGGCCGCGGCCGGTGAAGCAGTGGACCTGGGCGGCGTTCGGCCGCCTGCCGATCTCGCGCATTACCCGCGACATCCACTGCGTCACCAAGTGGAGCAAGTTCGACACGGTGTGGGAGGGTGTGATGATCGACGACCTGCTCGCCGACGCGGGCCTGGCGCCGCCCACGCCCTACGTCCTCGCGCACACGGTCGACGGCTACTCCGCGAACGTGCCCACCGCGGACCTCGTGGGCGGCCGCGCCATGATCGCGACCCGCTATGGCGGCCGCGAGCTGCACCGGGAGCACGGCGGCCCGGCGCGGCTGCTGGTGCCGCATCTCTATTTCTGGAAGTCGGCGAAATGGGTGAACGGGCTGCAGTTCACCGAGCGCGACGAGGCCGGATTCTGGGAGCTGCGCGGCTACCACATGTACGGCGACCCGTGGCGCGAGCAGCGCTACTCGGACGACGACTGACCGCCCCCACCCGATGAGCGCAGCGGGTGCGGCATCGCGCTGGCAGGCGGCGACCCTCACCGCCATCGTCGCGCGCACGCCGACGATCAAGAGCTTCTACTTCGCGCTGCCCGAACGCCTCGCCTTCAAGGCGGGACAGCACATGGACGTGCGCCTGGTGGCCGACGACGGATACGAGGCGCAACGCAGCTACTCCATCGCCTCGGCACCCGAATCCGGACCGGACATCGAGCTCGCCATCGAGCGGCTCGACGACGGCGAAGTGTCGCCGTTCTTCCACGACGTGGCGCAGGTCGGCGATGCGATCGACCTGCGCGGCCCGATCGGCGGGCACTTCGTCTGGTCGGTTGCGGACGGGGGCCCGGTGCTCCTCGCCGGCGGCGGGTCGGGCGTCGTTCCGCTCGCCGCCATGGCGCGGCATCACGCGCTGCACTCGAGCGGCATCCCGATGACGCTCGTCGCCTCCGCGCGCGCCGCGGCGGACCTGCTCTACGCCGACGAGCTCGACGACCTGGCGGCCGCGGGGCGCAGCTTCCGCTACATCGCCACGCTCACCCGCGAGACCGGGGCGGCCCCCGACCGCCGCCGCGGGCGTATCGATCGCGCGCTGCTCGCCGACGCGCTCGAGGGTCTCGGCGCGCCGCTGCGCTTCGCGTTCGTGTGCGGCACGAACCGCTTCGTCGAGCATGTCGCGCAACTGCTGCTCGCGCTCGACGTGCCGGCCGGGGCGATCCGCACCGAGCGTTACGGCGGCTAGTGCCGCCCGCGGCTCGGTCGGCCTCAGCCCAGCTTGCCGATGCGTACCTTGCGCCTGGGGACGGCCGAGTAGACGTGCCGCGCGGTGCTGAGCAGCCGCTGCCGGAACTCGACGGCGCGACCGTGCACGTCGAACGCGGTGCGCCGGATCTCCAGCAACGGCTGGCCGGGCCGCACACCGAGGTGCTCCGAGGCGCGGACGTTCGCGCACGCGGCCAGCACGACCTCGTCGGCGCGGCACACCGTGATCCCGAATCGCCGCTGGTAGAGCGCGAAGCTCGTCGGGCGCCGGCTCGCGAACATCTCCTCCGTCAACCCTTCGAAGCGCTCGGCGGGCAGCCAGATGAGATCGAGCAGGGCGGGCGCGCCCTGGAGACGCACCAGGCTCTCCGCATGGAAGACGGGCCGACCCGACCGGAGCCGCAGCGCCTGCCGCGCGAGCGTCGTCGGGCGTCGCTGCGCGAACGACAGCAGCGCGTGCATGGGTAGCGCCTTGCGGCCGTCCTTCCGCACGACGTGGAAGAACCGGTCCATCATCAGTTCCCGGTCGTGCTCCATCGCGTACGTGCCGGAGCCCTGCCGCCGCAGGACGAGATTCTGCTCGACCAGTCCGTCGATGGCGTGCCGGACCGTCGAGATGCTCACCCCATACGCCGCGGCGAAATGCGACTCGTTCGGCAGGCGCTCGCCCGGCGCCCATTCGCCGCATGCAAGGCGTCCGGCGATCGCCTCGCGTACCGAGCGGAAGCGGCTGCCGCGTGCGGGCAGAGGGGTACGCTTGCGCATGATCACGCGTCAAATCATCTGATTGAATTGCCGTGGAGACGGATGCTAGCTTGCGTCGGCGGCCTCGAACAACTTCCGCGTCGCGCCGCTCGAACAAGGAGGAGACATGCGCGCTCTCATGCATCTCGTTCGCGCCGGCGTCCTGGGCCTACTGTGCGCGGCCCCGCACGTCGCGGTGGCGCAGGCCGGGTACCCCGATCGACCGGTCCGCGTCCTGGTCCCGTTCGCGCCCGGCGGCGCCACCGACATCCTCGCCCGCGCGATGGCGGCCAAGCTCGCGGAGCGCATGGGTCAGCAGTTCGTCGTGGAGAACCGCGGGGGCGCGGGCGGCAATCTTGGCACCGAGGCGGCTGCCAAGGCGGCGCCCGACGGCTACACCCTCCTCATGGGCTTCGACGGCACGCTGACCATCAACCCGCACGTGTACCCGAAGCTCCCGTTCGATCCGCTGCGCGACTTCGTCCCGATCACGAAGGTTGCCG
This sequence comes from uncultured Enterobacteriaceae bacterium, assembly GCA_964552535.1. Lineage (GTDB taxonomy): Bacteria > Pseudomonadota > Gammaproteobacteria > Burkholderiales > SG8-39 > CAZKHE01. The sequence goes on from CAZKHE010000084.1 coordinate 7,380, forward strand.
ACGTGCCCGTGCTCATCGTCGCGAACGCCGGGTTGGGTGTGGGTGGCGTACAGGATCTCGCGGCGCTCGAGAAGCGGCGCAGCGCGCCGATCACCTTCTCGTCCGCCGGACAGGGCAGCACTGGCCATCTCGCAGGCGAGCTCCTGACTCGTGAGCTCCGCGTGCCCATGACGCACATTCCCTACAAGGGCGGCGGGCAGGCGCTGGCGGACGTGGTGAGCGGCCAGGTGGACCTGCTGCTCGCCGCCATTCCCGCGTCGCAGGCGCAGGTTAAGGCCGGCAAGCTGAAGGCGCTCGCCGTGACGAGCCGCGAGCGGTCCACTGCGCTGCCGGACGTGCCGACGGTCGCCGAGTCCGGTGTGAAGGGCTTCGACGTCCAGTCGTGGTACGGCCTGCTCGCGCCGCGCGGCACCCCGTCCGCCGTGATCGAGCGGCTGCACCGCGAGAGCGTGGCGGTGCTCGCGGATCCCGAGCTCCGCGCGCGCTTCGAACAGCTGGGCGCGGTGCCGGTCGGCAACACGCCGCGGCAGTTCGCTACCGACATCCGCGCCGATCTCGACCGCTGGGCGCCGATCGTGAAGGCCGCCGGCATTCGCGCGGAGTAGCATGCGGCTGCGCCTCTACGACCGGGCCCGTTCGGGAAACTGCTACCGGGTCCGGCTCATGCTCGGCCTGCTCGGGCTCGAGTACGAGCGCATCGCGATCAACACCGGCGGCGCGGTGAGCGTCTTCACCGGAGAGGCGGTGGTGCCCGTGACGGATCACCCTTCGCAGCAGGGCGACGATCCGGCGCGCCGCGGCGAGAACCGGCAGCCGTGGTTCCTCGCGAAGAATCCCCGCGGCCAGGTGCCGGTGCTCGAGATCGACGGAGAACCCATCTGGGACTCCATCGCCATCCTCGTGTTCCTGGCCAGACGCTTCGGCGGCGACGCGTGGCTGCCGACGGCGCCGCTCGAACTGGCGCGCGTGGTGCAGTGGCTCGTGCTGTCGCAAAACGAGCTGCTCTACGGCCTCGCCCAGCTGCGCGGCATGCGGCAGATGGGCCGCGCCGGCGACGAGGCACGGGCTCTGGCGCTCGCTCGCGCCGGCCTCGCGGCGCTCGAGGCGCGGTTGGCGGCCGCGCAGTGGCTCGAGCATGACCGTCCGACGATCGCCGATGTGGCCTGCTATCCCTACGTCTCGCTGTCGGAGGAATGCGGCGTCGACCTGCGGGGCTTCCCCTGCACGGGGCGCTGGGCGGCGCGGGTCGCCGCGCTGCCGGGGTACGTCGCGATCGACGATTGACTTCGGCGCGTCAGCCGAACACCTCGCGCGGATGCGCGTCCCGCTCCAGCGCCGCGCGGTCCCACGCGCCGGCGTCGGCCGCGGCCTCGTACGTCGACTGCAGGAACTCGAGCAGGGTGTCCTCCGGCGACGCGGACCGCCGCACCGCTTCGTACGGCAGCACGAACTCGCGCAGCGTCGCGTCGTACGAGGCGGCGGCCGGGCCCACCTTCGCGGTACTGAAGCCCGCAGGCTCCGGGTAGGCATAGCTGTAGAACAGCGGTTCGGGCCGCGCGGCGCTGCCCGGCCAGAAGCCGCAGCTCGAGACCTCGTGCGAGTAGGCCTCGCGCGCGATCCAGTCGGCGAGGCTCGGGATGCCGCCCGGGTGGGGCGGCGCCGGGCGGCCGGAGAAGCGCGTGAGGGCAAGGTCGAAGCTGCCCCAGAAGAAGTGCGTCGGGCTCGTCTTGCCGAGAAACGGCGCGCGAAAGACGCCGAGCACTTCGTGCGCGCTGACGAGGATCGCCTGGAAGCGCTCGACCGCTGCCGCGTCATAGGCGCCGTGCACGTGATCCTCATGGAAGGGGATGGGATCGGGCAGCTCGCACGGCCGCGACGAGATCGGCGTCGCGACGCCCAGGCGCTCCAGCTCGGCCATGACGAGCCCATGGAACTCCGCCACCGTCTGCGGCCGCAGTGCGACGCCGCCCTCGCCGCCATCGCTCGTCTCGATCGCCAGGCGGTGACGCCGGAAATCGAAGCGGATCTCCACGCCGCGTCCGTGCCGGTGCATGAGCGAGGTGGAGAGGCCGTGAGGCGTCACGTACAGCGGGACGTGCCAGGAGTGGTTGGTCCACGGCGCGCAGCCGAGCCGGATCTTGCCGACGACCTGGGTCCAGAGGTGCAGTGTTTCGCAGGTGTCGCGCCAGGCGTCGAAGGGCAGGGCAGGCCAGCGGTCGGTGTCGGCGGGCATGACGATCGTCCAGGGAAGGGCACGTTCGACAGCATACGCGGCGCGGGCCGCGCGCGGCGGGAACGCTTCTTGCGCCGACCGGCCCGATTTCCCGAGACCGCCCGCATGCGCACCATCCCCACCGACGGCCATCTCGACAGCTCGCTCGCGCTGCTCGCCGATCCCTATCGCTACATCTCGCGCGAGTGTCGCCGTCGGCACACCGATCTCATCGAGACGCGCCTCGCGCTCGAGCCCACGCTCTGCATGACCGGTCCGCACGCCGCGGAGCTCTTCTACGACACCGAGCGCTTCACGCGCGAAGGCGCGGCGCCCGAGCCGCTGCGCGCCACGCTCTTCGGCGAGGGCGGGGTGCAGACCCTCGACGGCTCGGCGCACCGCCATCGCAAGGCGCTGTTCATGTCGCTGATGACGCCGGAGTCGATCCGCGCCCTGGCCCGCCGGGTGGTGCTCGGCTGGGACATGGGGGCGGCGCGCTGGACCGGGAACGGCGGGCGCGAGGTCGTGCTCTACGATGCGATCCACGAACTGCTCGCGCGCGCGGTGTGCGAATGGGCTGGCGTGCCGCTGCGCGAGGAGGAGGTGCCGGAACGCACGCACGACCTCGTGGAAATGTTCGACGAGGCCGGCGCGAAGGGGATCGGGCACGTGCGCTCGCGCCTCGCGCGGCGGCGCGCGGAGCAGTGGATCGAGGGCGTGATCGGGCAGGCGCGCGCCGGCGCGCTCGACCTCGACCGCGACAGCGCGGCGTGGCGCATCGCGATGCATCGCGACCTCGACGGCCGGCCGCTCGAAGCCCGCACCGCCGCGGTCGAGCTCATCAACGTGCTGCGGCCCACGGTCGCGGTGTCGGTGTACGTCGTCCAGGCGGCCCACGCGCTGCACGAGCACCCCGCGCTGCGCGACGCGCTGCGGTCCGGCGACGCCGACGCGATGCGCCGCTTCGTGCTGGAGCTGAGGCGCTTCTACCCGTTCTTCCCGGCGGTGATGGCGCGCGTGCGCCAGGACTTCGAGTGGGAGGGCTTTCCGTTCCGGCAGGGCGTGCGGGTGCTGCTCGACCTCTACGGCACCAATCACGACCCGCGTGCCTGGGAAGCCCCCGACGAGTTCCGGCCCGAGCGGTTCATCGGCCGCGAACCGACGCCGTTCGACATGATCCCGCAGGGCGGCGGCGAGCACCACGTCAACCATCGCTGCCCGGGGGAGTGGATCACCGAGGCGGTGCTGGAGGCGTCGGTGGATTACCTCGCGCGGCGCATCGGCTACGAGGTGCCGCCGCAGGACCTCGCGCTCGACTTCGCGCGCCTGCCGGCGATCCCCGGGGACCGCTTCCGCATCCGCGCGGTGCGGCGGCTCGGGTAGCTACGCGTCCACGGCGGCGAGCGCGCCGCGCACGCGGCGTTCCGGGTCCGGCTCGTCGTGGCGCGGGATCTCGTCGAAGTCGCCGCGCAGCGCCTTGAGCGCGAACTTCTCGCGCGCGATCTCGCGGGCGGTGCGATAGCCCAGCCGGCGGAAGATCGGGATCGGCGGGCACCAGCCCTGCAGCTGGTGCTGGAGGAAGAACCCGAGCACCGTGACCGGCAGCAGGAAATACCGGCGCTTGCCGGCAAGTCCGAGCGCGAGTCCCACGGCCATGAGCGTGGAGGCGTTCATCGCCAGCACCCGCTCGATGTCCCACTCGCGGTCGAGCTCGGCGATGCGCGCGTCGATCGCGGCGACGTCGGCCTGCGCGTAACGCTCGATGGCACCGAGCGTTTCGTCGTCGATGCGGCGCTGGATCTCGGGCGCGGTCGATTCGCGCACCCGGTCGTCTGGCATGAAGGGTTCGGGCGTCATGCGCGACGCCCGAGCAATATCGGTGCCGGTGCTACGGGAGCAGCAGGATCTTCCCGATGTGCTGCGCGCGCTCCATGGCCCGATGCGCCTCCGCGGCCTGCACGAGCGGGAACGTCGAATCGATCACCGGCCGCACCGGCGCACCGAGCAGCGGCCACACGATGCGCCGCAACTCCGCGGCCATCCGCGCCTTCGTCTCCACCGGCACCGGCCGCAGCCGCGAGCCGGTCACGCACGCGCGCTTCAGCATGATCTTCGCGAGCGGCGGACAGAACGCGCCAGTCCCCGGTGAGAGGTGGACGATGCGCCCGCCGAACGCGATCGCGTCGAGGTTCGCCTCCGCATACGCGGCGCCGGCCATGTCGATGATCAGATCGACGCCGCGCCCGCCGGTGGCCTCGTGCACCGCCGCGACGAAGTCTTCGCTGCGATAGTCGATCGCGCGGCGTGCGCCGAAGCCGCGCGCGGCCTCGCACTTGCGCGCGTCGCCGCAGGTTGCGTACACCTCGTAGCCGAGCGCGGCGAGCACCTGGATGCCCATGGAGCCGACGCCGCTCGTGCCGCCGTGGAAGAGCACGCGCTCGCCGGGCTGTAGCCGGCCCACGTCGAAGCAGTTGTACCAGACGGTGAAGAGCGCCTCGGGCAAGGCGGCCGCTTCCTGCAGCGAGAAGCCTTCGGGCAGCGGCAGCGTGTTGCTCGCCGGGGCCACCGCGTACTGCGCGTAGCCGCCGCCGTCCACCAGCGCGCACACCCGATCCCCGATCTCCCACTCGCTCACGCCGGGTCCGCGCGCCACCACCTCGCCGGCCACTTCGAGGCCGAAGACGTCGGTGTGCTCGCCGCCGGGCGCGCGCCGGCGCTGGCCGACGTCGTGGCGGTTCACCCCGGCGGCGGCGACGCGGATCAGGATCTCTCCGGTACCCGGCGCGGGGACGGGGCGCTCCGCGAGTTCGAGCACTTCGGGGCCGCCGGCGGCCGAGTGCGCGACGACGGTGTGGCAGGCGGGCAGGTTCATGCGCGAATGGTCTCACGGCGGCCGGCCGCCACGGCGGGGCGCGAACGTGAAAGAATCACGCCGCCCCATCCAACAACGACCAGGCAGGTTCCCCTCATGACCCAACCCAACATCACCCGCCTCCCCAACGACTTCCGCTGGCCCGGGGGCAAGCGCGTCGCCGTGATCTTCAACATCGCCTACGAGGGCTGGTCCGAGGGCCAGGCGCCCGGCATCGGCCCGATGGGCAACGTGCTCAAGCCCGGCTACTTCGACACCAACGCCGATTCGTGGGCGCGTTTCGGCGCGGTGCGCGGCATCGACCGCCTGCTCGACGTCGCGAAGCGCCAGGGCGTGCGCACCAGCGTCATGACCAACGGCATCCTCGCCGAGAAGTACCCGGCGAGCCTGCGCCGCATCCGGGACGAGGGCCACGAGATCATCGCCCACTCCTGGGGCATGGACGTGATCCCCGTGTACCTGGACGAAGCGGGCGAGCGTGCGAACCTCGATCGCACCATGGGCGCGATCGCATCGGCGGCCGGCGGCCTGCGCCCCAGCGGCTGGATCAGCCCGCGCGGCACCGGCGGCCTCTCCGGCGCGCGGCTGCTCGCCGAGCAGGGCTTCCTGCATCACGGCGACTGCAACGACGACGACCTGCCGTACGTCGAGCGCTTTGGCGACAAGCGCATCGTCGGCATCTCGCTCACCATGGACGTGAACGACCTGCCGTGGACCATCCGCTATGGCAATGCGCCCGGCGGGCTGGTGGAAGTCTTCCGCCAGACGCTCGATGCGGCGCGCACGCGCGAGTCGCGCGCGATCTGCTTCGACGCCACGGCCCACACGCACGTCTTCGGCCGCTCGGCCGGCGCGTGGGTGTTCGAGGAGCAGATGAAGATCGCCAAGGCGCACGACGACGTGTGGATCGCGACCCGCGAGGAGATCGCGAAGCACGTGCTGGCGACGGTCGGCTGAAGGAGCCCGCGATGAACCTGCTACACAAGCTGCTCGCCTGCGCCCTGATCGCCGCTTCCGGCGCCGCCGCCGCGCAGACCTATCCCAACAAGCCGGTGCGCTTCGTCGTGGCCTTCGCGCCGGGCGGACCGGCGGACATCGTCGGCCGGCTGGTCGCGCAGAAGGTGGGCGAACAGTGGGGCCAGCAGGTCATCGTCGAGAACCGCGGCGGCGCGGGCGGCGCGATCGCCGCGCAGGCGGTGGCGCGCGCGCCGGCCGACGGCTACACGGTGCTCGTCACCACCAGCTCGCTCGCGGTGACGCCGGCGCTCAACCCGAACGCCGGCTACGACGTCGAGAAGGACTTCATCCCGGTCACGCTCATCGCCTCCTCGCCCAACCTCTTCGTCGCGAGCCCGCAGTCGGGCATCCGGACGCTGCGCGACGCGATCGAGAAGGGCAAGAGCGGCAAGCTGAACTACGGCACGGCGGGCGCCGGGACCACGCCGCACCTCTCCGCCGAGTATCTCTTCAAGGTGCTCGGCAAGGTGGACGTGCAGCACGTGCCCTACAAGGGCGCGGGCCCGGCGATGCAGGCCGTCGTCGCGGGCGAGACCGAGCTTGCGAGCGTGGCGATCTCCGCCGGCGTCGCGCACGTGAAGGGCGGCCGCGCCGTCGGCCTCGCGGTGACGAGCAACAAGCGCGTGCCCGCGCTGCCCGACGTCCCGACGGTCGCCGAGAGCGGCTTCGCCGGCTTCGAGGACTACACCTGGGTCGGGCTCTTCTTCCCCGCCGGCACGCCGCAGGACATCGTGGCGCGGCTCAACGCGGAAGCGCAGACTGCGCTGAAGTCGGCCGAGTTGCGCGACAAGCTCGCGGGGGTCGGCTTCGAGCCGGTGGGCGACGGCCCGCGCGAGTTCGCGCCCTACCTGCGCACCGAGGTCGTGAAGTGGGCCAAGGTGGTGAAGGAAACCGGCGCCAAGGTGGAGTAGCCCGCGGCGCCACGCGAGGAGACCGCATGAAGGCCTACGTGATCGACGCCGTGGCGAAGACGGTGGAGGAAGCCGTCATCGACAACGGCCTGCAGGGCGTCCAGGCGCTGATCGGCTTCGACACCATCGACTCCGACGAGATCGACGACAACGGCGACCGCCTGTTCTTCGACGAGCGCTGCCACCTGCGCGCGGAGGCGGGGGCGCCGAAGTTCAAGGTGGACAACCTCGCCCCGGTCGCGGGACGCGGCGTGGTGGTCCGCGCCGGCGAGGGCGGGTCGCAGCTCGCCGATGCGCGGGTCGGGCTCGACGCGCTCAGGACTCGCGTGACGTTCCTCTGACGCGGCTCAGCGCATCCGGCCGGCCCCGGCCGGGCGTGCGCCGCGGGACGCCGCGACATCGGCCGCGGCCGCCCGTGCCTCGCGCAGGTCGCCCGTCTCCTCGTCCTGCGCGAAGGTGGCCAGCACCCGGCGCAGCGCCGCGCGCGCCGGCGCGCGCCGCCGCGGCGGGGCGCACCGCAGGAGGCTGATCGCCGCGCGCAGCTCGAGCGATCGCGCCGACTGGCTGCGCGCGATGTCGCGGGCGTGTTCGAAGCAGCGTTGCGCCTCCTCCGTTGCGCCGGCCTGCAGCAGCAACTCCCCGCGCACGCGGTGCGCGTCCGCCTCGTGGTAGCGGTTGCCGTTCACGCTGATGAGCTTGAGCGCCTCGTCCATGATGGTCAGGCCCTCGTCGACGCGGCCCGCCCGACGGTGGGCATCGGCGAGATAGGTCTGGAAGAAAGCCACGCCGATCTCCGCGCCGGTCTCCCGGTGCGCCGCGACCGCTTCGGCCATGCGCGCGAGCGTGTCGGCTTCCGGCGTCTCCGCGCACACGGCGGCGCCGCGCAGGAACGTCGCCCAGCTTTGCCAGTAGCGCAGGCCGTGCTCGGCGCAGAGCGCGAGCTGCTCGTTCGCGAGCTCCCGCGCACGCGCCGCCTCGCCGCGGAAGAGGTGCAGCCACCCGATGAAGCCGAGGGTGAACGCGATGCTGTGGGCGTTGCCGAGCTGCGCGGCGCGCTCGAGCGCTTCGCGACCGTGGACCGCCGCCCGCTCCGGATGACCGAGATACCACTCGACCCAAGAGAGGTAGGCCACCACGCGCGGACCGGCGTGACGGCTGCGCGCCGCGGTGTCGTGCAGCATCCGGGACGCGCGCTCCAGATGCTCGTGCGCGGCGCGCAGCTCCCCGGCGTGGAAGGCGGTCTGGCCCAAACGCGCGTGCGCGTCGAGCATGAGCGTGGCGTCGCCGCTCTCCTGCGCGGCGCGCAGCAGCTCGTCGGTCATCGCGCGCGCGGCGACCAGCTCGCCGCGCACGAGCAGCACGTTCCACAAGCCCTTCACGACGCGCACCAGCTCGGCCTGGGTGCCCGCGCCGCGGCACAGCGCGAGCGCGCGCTGATAGGTGCGCTCGGTGGCCGGCGAGGCGTAGCCGCTGGACGCCATCAGGGCCGCGCCGAGGGGCAGGTACAGGTCGAGCGCCTGGCGCTGTCGCCCCTCTTCGGGGAGCTGGTCGACGAGCTCCAGTCCCCGGGACAGGTGCTGTGCCGCTTCGACGTAGGCGTGGCGTGCGAGGGCGTTCTTTCCGGCGTGCTCGAGATAGCGCACGGCACGCGGCATGTCGCGCGCGATCGCGAAGCGCGCCGCCAGCTGAGCGGCCATGACGGGGGCGCGCGCACCATAGGCGCGTTCCTCGCGCTCGCCGATGCGCCGCTGGATCTCCGGGCGCCGATGGCCGCTCGTCCGCTCCGCCAGCACCTCCTGGTAGAGCGCGTGCAGGAAGCCGAAGCGCGCCGAGACCATGCCGTCCGGCCACTCCGCGGTGCCGGCAGGACGCAGGAACTGGCCGCGGCGGACCAGGCGCACGCAGCGCTCCTCGACCGCCGCCACCTCCCATTCGAGGCCCGCTGCCACCGCCGCGGCGGGAAACTCGGCACCCGCGAGGCTCGCCACCTCCAGGAGATGCTGTTCGTCGCGCGACAGGCGGTCCAGCTGACGCTCGATGAGCTGCCGCAGGCTCGCCGGGACGCGGGTCAGCTTCTCCTCGAGCGAGGCGTCTTCCTGCTCGATCTGGTCGGCCACCGCGACCATGAACAGGGCGTTGCCGTCGGAGCGGCGATGGATCGAGCGCGCGAGCCCCGCGGTGTCCAGCGAAGCGCGGCCCGCGAGGCGGCGCGCCAGGTACTCCGCGATCGAGGCCTCGCTCAGGAGCCCGAGCGGCAGCTCGCGGCACTCGCCCCGCATCGCGAGGTGCGCCGTGACCTCGCGCAACGGATGGCCGCGCTCGAGCACGTCCGCGGGCCGATACGTCCCGAGCACGAGCAGCCGCGCGGCGCCGCGGCGCGCGGCGATGAACGATACGAAGTCGAGCGTGGCGTAATCGCTCCAGTGCAGATCCTCGAGCCAGAGCACGATCGGCCGCTCCCGCGACAGCGCCTCGAACGCGTAGGCGAGCTCGCGCACCATGCGCTGCGGACTGCGGTCGAGCGCCGCGCCCGCGGCCGCCGCGCCGCCGAACTCCTCGGAGACGAGCAGCAGCTGCCCGAGCCACGTGGGCGCGTGCTGACGCAGCGCCGCGGCGAGCCGGTCCGTCCCCATCGCCTGTCCGAGGCGCTCCAGCGCTTCGAGCAACGGCATGTACGGCTCGCCCGCCCCGTACTGGTCGATGCAGCGGCCTTGCGCGACCCAAAGCGCGTCGCCGGCCGCCGCATGGCGCGCGAGGAAGGCTTCCACCAGGCTCGTCTTGCCGATCCCCGCCTCCCCGGTGACGAAGAGCACGCGGCGTGCGCCGGCGACGCTCTCGCGCAGCGCGGCGTCCAGGATCTCGAGCTCGCTCGCGCGGCCCACCAGCACCGGAGCGGGATCGGGGGCCGCGTGCGGGGCGCTCGCGGGGCGCACGACGGGCGCGACGAAGCGGAAGCCGCGTCCGTGCACGGTTTGGATGAAGCGCGGCTGCCGGGCGTCGTCGCCCAGCGCCGCGCGCAGCTCCTTCATGCAGCGCGCGAGGGCATCGTCGGTGACGTAGCGGCGCGACCAGACGCGGGCGAACAGCTCGTCCTTGGTCACCAGCTGTCCGGGCCGCTGCAGCAGCGTCCGCAGCAGCGCGAAGGCCTTCGGCGTCAGTGCAACGGGCGCGTCGGCACGGCGCACGCGCTCGTCCCGCAGGTCGATCTCGAACTCGCTGAAGCGCAGCAGGGATCGCTCGTCCATCGCCTCGCAGATGTCAGGGAAATGTCGGGATGATCGCAGCCCGCTGTCATGACTCTCCGGCGCCCGGCTCACTACCCTTGCCGTCGTCCGCAGCGCTCGGCGCCGGCCAGTCTACTCCGGCGCGACGGCCCGGACAGCGCGCCCGCAGAGCGCGCCGGCACCCTCAACCACAGGAGATTGTCATGACCCTGCAGATCGGCGACGCCGCGCCCGATTTCACCGCCGCCACCACCCACGGCCTCATCCGCTTCCACGAGTGGATGGGCGACGGCTGGGCGATTCTCTTCTCGCACCCGAAGGACTTCACTCCGGTGTGCACCACCGAGCTCGGCTACCTGGCGAAGCTGATGCCCGAGTTCGAACGCAGGAACTGCCGGATCCTCGGGCTGAGCGTCGACTCGGTGGACGACCACCACGCCTGGGCGCGCGACATCGAGCGCACGCAGGGCATGGCCCCCGGGTACCCGCTGATCGGCGACCGCGACATGAGCGTCGCGAAGCTCTACGGCATGATCCACCCGAACGCGAGCGGCACGGCGCAGGAGCGCACCGCCGCCGACAACGCCACCGTGCGTTCGGTGTTCGTGATCGGGCCCGACCGCAGGATCAAGGCGATGCTCACCTACCCCATGAGCACCGGGCGGAACTTCGATGAAGTCCTGCGGCTGCTCGATTCGGTGCAGCTCACCGCGCAGCACAAGGTGGCCACGCCGGTGAACTGGAAGCAGGGCGAGGACGTGATCATCCTCGCCTCGGTGCCGGACGAGGAGGCGCGGCAGCGCTTCCCGGGCGGGTGGCGGGCGCCGGCCCCGTACCTGCGCATCGTGCCCCAGCCGCGATGACGGCGGCGGCAATGGGAACGGCGGCCGTCGCCGACGGCGGCGAGCTCCTGCTGCGCGCCTTCGCCGCCGACCTGCGCGACGCGTGCGCCGCCGCGCGCGACGAGGCCGCGACGCTCGACGCGGTGGCCGATCTCGTCGCGCAGCTGGCGGCGTGCAGCCCCCTGTGGCTCCAGGCGGCGATGTGCCAGCCCGATCCCGTGCAGGGGTTCGGCTTCCACCTGCTCGCGGAGGACGCCGATCACGAGCGCGCGGTCTTCGTGGCGAGCTGGCTCCCCGGCCGCGGCACGCCGCCCCACGACCACGGCACGTGGGCCGTCGTGGCCGGGCTGCGCGGCGAGGAGCGCAACGTCTACTGGACGCGCCTGGACGACGGCACCCGGCCCGGGCATGCGCGGCTGCGCCGGACCGGCGAGGAGGTGGTGGGCGCGGGCGACCTCGTCGCCCTGCCGGCGGGGGCGATCCACAGCGTGCACAACGAGAGCGCGGCCATCACCGTCTCCCTCCACGTCTACGGCCGGCACGTCAACCACACCGAGCGCTCGCAGTTCGACCCGGCGAAGGCGTCCTGCAGGCCCTACAAGCTGCGCACGACTGCCTGAGGCCGGCCCGTCACTGCGACCGCCGCACCCCCGACATCGCCTCCAGCACCGCGCACACCGACGCGGTGTCCTGCATCTCGTAGCCCATGCCGATCGCCGCGGCGTGGATGTTCGCCGCGAGCGAGAACAGCGGCGTCGGGCAGTCGATGCTCTGCGCGTGCTGGCTGATGATCGAGATGTCCTTGCTCATCGTGCGGTGGGTCGCGGTGACGGTCTTGTCGTAGCGGCCTTCCACCATCTGCGGGCCGCGCACCTGGAACATGCGCGAGCTGCCCGCGCTGTCGGCGAGCACGTCGAAGA
>CAZKHE010000085.1:0-19118 GCA_964552535.1 uncultured Enterobacteriaceae bacterium
GTTATGTCGGCCAATATGCCATACGCATCGAGGGCACCCGAACCTCGTGCCCGGCCCCCGCGTGAAATAGTTGCCGGGCGCGGGCGGTCGGAATGCACAGTCGAGGAAGGATCCCGACAGGGCTGTCGTAACCCCGACAGCGCATTCGCCGGAAGGAGGATGCCGCGTGCCTCAGCGGGTACAGGCCCAGGCCACGATGCGGCAACCGTCGCCGCATTCGCGCAGGGCGTTGCGCTCGGCTTCCGCCGCGGTGACGCCGCGCGCCGTCGCGGGGCGCCTCGCCGGCGCATCGGCGAGCGCCGCGCAGGCGTTCCGGAAGGCCACGACCACCTCGCACTCCGCGCGGCCGCATTGCTGGACGGCCGCCAGCTCGGCGGCGCGCTCGCTCGGATGGTCGTAGGCGTAGCCGAAGCTCTCCGACTCGCGGTGGTAGGCAATGGCGCCGTACACCGCGCGGATGCGCCGCTGCGTCTGCGCGTCGGCATCGTGCCAGGCGGGCAGCGCCAGCACGGCCGCGATGACCGGGACGATCGCGGCGCGCACGGCGCTCACATCGTCGCGCCGAGGACCCACGGCGCGAACTCGTCCTCGCCGTAGCCGAGCGCCTCGCTCTTCGTGCGCTGCCCCGAGGCGGTCGCGAGGATCAGCTCGAAGCACCGCGCGCCGGCATCGGCGATGGACTCGCGGCCGTCGATGATGGTGCCGCAATTGATGTCCATGTCGTCCTCCTGGCGCGCGAAGAGCGGCGTGTTCGTCGCGAGCTTGATCGAGGGCGCCGGCTTGCAGCCATAGGCGGAGCCGCGGCCGGTGGTGAAGCAGATGAGGTTCGCGCCGCCGGCGACCTGCCCGGTGGCCGAGACCGGGTCGTAGCCCGGCGTGTCCATGTAGACGAACCCCTTCGCGGTCACGGCCTGCGCGTACTCGTACACGTCGACGAGATTGGTGGTGCCGCCCTTCGCAACGGCTCCGAGCGACTTCTCCAGGATGGTGGTCAGGCCGCCCGCCTTGTTCCCCGGCGACGGGTTGTTGTTCATCTCGTTGCCGTTGCGCGCGGTGTACGCCTCCCACCAGCGGATGCGTCGCACGAGCTTCTCGCCCACCTCGCGCGAGACCGCGCGGCGCGTGAGCAGGTGCTCGGCGCCGTAGATCTCCGGCGTCTCGGAGAGGATCGCGGTGCCGCCGTGGCGCACGAGCAGATCGACGGCCGCCCCGAGCGCCGGGTTGGCGCTGATCCCGGAGTAGCCGTCGGAGCCGCCGCACTGCAGGCCGAGCACGAGGTGGCTCGCCGGCACGGTTTCGCGGGCCGCCTTGTTGGCCTCGGGCAGCAGCGCGTTGATGCGCGCGATGCCGTTCTCCACCGCCTTCCTCGTGCCGCCCTTCTCCTGGATGGTGAAGGCATCGAAGCGGTCGGCGCGCTTCAGCTGGTGCACCGACAGGAGGTCGTTGATCTGGTTCGACTCGCAGCCGAGCCCCACCATGATCACCGAGTGGAAGTTGGCGTGGCGCGCGTAGCCGGCGATGGTGCGGCGGAGCAGGTCGATCGCCTCGCCTTCGGACGCCATGCCGCAGCCCGACTTGTGCGTGAGCGCGACCACGCCGTCGACGTTCGGGAAGTCGTCCAGGCGGTTCTCGAAGTGGCGCGCGATCATGCGCGCCACCGTCGCCGAGCAGTTCACGCTGGTGAGGATGCCGATGTAGTTGCGCGTGGCGGCCTTGCCGGCGTTCGGGCCGTCGCGGCGCACGATCCCCTGGAACGTCGCCGGCGCGGCGAAGTACTCGGTGGGCTTCGCCTCGGCGCAGTACGCGTAGTCGCGCTCGAAGTCGCCCATGGCGAGGTTGTGGACGTGCACGTGCTCGCCGGGGGTGATGTCGCGCGTGGCGAACCCGATGATCTGGTTGTAGCGGCGCACCGCCTGCCCCCGGGGCACCGGGCGCACGGCGATCTTGTGGCCCGGCGGCACCGCGGCGGCAACGCGCACGCCGCCTTCCCTGGGCAGCGTCGTGCCCCCGGGCAGCTCGACGCGCGCGATCACGACGTCGTCGGCGGGGTGGAGGCGGATGGTGAGGTCGGCGGGTTGGAGCATGCGGCCTCCGCTACTGCGGGAAGAAAAGGCGGGGCAGCCACAATACGACCTGCGGGACGTAAGTGCAAACCAGCAGCGTCGCGAGCAGCGGGATGAGCCACGGCAGGATCGCCACCGTGGTCCGCTCGAACGACAGGCGCGCCACTCGCGAGAGCACGAAGAGCACCGTGCCCATCGGCGGATGCAGCAGGCCGATCATGAGGTTGAGCACCATCACCAGTCCGAAGTGCACGAGGTCGATGCCGAGGCTCTTGCAGATCGGGATGAGCACCGGCACCAGCAGCGTGATCGCGGCCACCGGCTCGAGGAAGCAGCCGACGAACAGCATCAGCAGGTTGGCGAGCAGCAGGAACATCGCCGGGCTCTGCGTGAACGACAGGATCCAGGTGGCCACGTCCTCGGTGATCCGCGTCACGGTGAGGAGCCATCCGAAGATCGATGCGGCCGCGACGATGAAGAGCACGGTGGCGGTGGTCTCGATGGTGTCCATCGAGATCTTCACCAGCATGCGCCACGTGAGCGTCCGATACCACACGAGGCCGAGGAACAGCGCCCACGCCGACGCCGCGATCGCGCCTTCGGTGGGCGTGAAGATGCCGAGCGTCATGCCGCCCACCAGCAGCACGGGCGTCATCATCGCGAGGAACGCCTCGGCGAACGTCCGGCCGAGGACGCGCCAGGAGAACCGCGCGTCGGACTGGTACTTGCGCACGTGCGCGTAATACGCGACGGTGAGCATCATCACCAGGCCCATGAGAATCCCCGGCACGACGCCGGCGAGGAAGAGCTGGCCGATGGAGACGCCGGCCATCATGCCGTAGATGACGAACGGGAGCGACGGCGGGATGATGGGGCCGACGGTGGCCGAGGCGGCGGTCACGCCGACCGCGAATTCCGTCGAGTATCCGTGGTCCTTCATCGCCTTGATCTCGATCGTCCCCAGGCCGGCGGCGTCGGCGATCGCGGTGCCCGACATGCCGGCGAAGATCATCGAGCCGACCACGTTCACGTGCCCGAGCCCGCCCTTCAGCCAGCCCACGAGCGCGAGCGCGAAGTTGTAGATGCGGTTGGTGATGCCGGCCGAGTTCATCAGGTTGCCGGCGAGAATGAAGAATGGCACCGCGAGCAGCGGGAAGCTGTCGACGCCGCCGTACATGCGGTGGATGACCACGAAGTCCGGGATGTTCCCGGTGGCCATCACGTAGAGGAGCGAGGCGCCCGCCATCGCGATCGCGACCGGCACGCCGCCGGCCATCATCGCGAGGAACACCCCCATGAGCGCGCCGGGCGTCATGGTCAGCGCACCTCCTCGCCGCCGCCCGGGGCGGCCTTGTCGTCCAGCGCGATCTCCGGCCGCTCCAGCACGCTGTAGCCCCAGCGCCAGTGGCGCACGGCCACCTGCAGGGAGCGGGCGAACATCAGCGCGAAGCCGGCGAGCATGGCGCCGAACACGAGCCCCATCGGCAGATCCACGATGGCCATGCGCTGACCCCCGATGCGCTGGAGCAGCAGCCAGGTGAGCCAGGTGCAGTAGCCGAAGAAGCCGATGCGCAGCAGATCGACGCTCACCGAGCACAGCCGGGCGACCGGCCGCGGCATCAGCCGATAGAAGAAATCCACCTGGATGTGGTTGTTCTTCCGCACCGCCATGGATGCGCCGATGAAGACGACGGCGACGAGCAGGTAGCGGGCGATCTCCTCGGTCCAGCCGGCGGGGTCGCCGAGGAAGTACCGGGTGAACACCTGGTAGAACACCACGAACGCGAGCGCCCAGAAGATGGCGAACGTGACCCAGTCCTCCCAGCCGTAGACCGAGAGGTCGATGGGCTCGTCGGTGACGTGAAACTGGCCGTCCGCGCCCAGCGGATGCGCGTTGTCGCCGTCCGGCTGCGCGTCCGCCACGGGACCGCTACCCCCGCCGCTTCCGCGGCTCGTCCGGCTCGGGCGCCACCGCGGGCTGCGGCGCGGCGATGGAGCGGATCTGGAACTTGTTGTCGCTGCGGAAGAGCCAGGTCTCGGTCACCTCGAGGGTGCTGCCGCGCATCAGGCTGCGCGGCGGGGCGTCGAAGGGCGCTGCGCGCTTCACGCTCGCGAGCGCGAGCTGCTCGAGATCGCGATGGCCGTTGCCGCGCATGATGCGCGAGGCGGTGACGTTGCCCTTCGCGTCGATGTTGACGACCAGGACGATGACCGACTTGAGCAGGTGCGGCGGCTCGCCGTCGTACACGTGCGCAGTGTTCGCCTGCACGATGCGTGCGGCGGCGCGCTGCTTGTATTCGTCGAGCGGGCTCGCCGGCCTCGCGGGGCGGGTCGGCGCGGGCGCCGCGGCGACCGCCGGTTCGGCAGCGGGAGCCGCCGGAGCGGTCGAGCTGCTCTCGGGGATCGCCACCGGCGTGCCGGTCTGCGTGGGCGCGCACGCGGCGAGGGCGGCGGCGTACAGGGGAAGGAGTCGTCTCATCGTCGCGGCTCAGTGGTTGTCGCGGGGCACGACCGGACCGCTGTGCCCGACCAGGAAGTCGAGGTCTGCGCCGCGGTCCGCGCCCTGCACGTGGTCGATGTACAGCTTCCAGTAGCCGCGCGCCATCGGCGGCCTGGGCGGCTTCCATTGCGCGCGCCGCTGCGCCAGCACCGCGTCGGAGACGTGCAGATGCAGGCGCCGCTTCGCGACGTCGAGCTCGATCAGGTCGCCGTCCCGCACCAGCGCGAGCGGGCCGCCCGCGGCAGCTTCCGGCGCGGCGTGCAGCACGACGGTGCCGTAGGCGGTGCCGCTCATGCGCGCATCTGAAATACGCACCATGTCGGTGATGCCTTTCTTGAGCAGCTTCGGCGGCAGCGGCATGTTGCCGACCTCGGCCATGCCGGGATAGCCCTTCGGCCCGCAGTTCTTGAGCACCATCACGCAGGTCTCGTCGATGTCGAGCTTCGGGTCGTCGATGCGCGCGTGGAAGTCCTCGATGTCCTCGAACACCACGGCACGGCCCTTGTGCTTCATCAGCTTCGGGGTCGCGGCCGACGGCTTGATGATGGCGCCGTCGGGCGCGAGGTTCCCGCGCAGCACGGCGATCCCGGTGTGCTCCTTGAACGGGCTCGCGAACGCGGTGATCACCTCCCGGTTCCAGCACGGCGCGCGCTTGTTGTTCTCCCAGATCGTCCGGCCGTTCGCGGTCAGCGCCTTCCGGTTCAGCAGGCCGTTCTCGCCGAGTTCGCGGATTACCGCGGGCAGCCCGCCGGCGTAGTGGAAGTCCTCCATGAGGTACTTGCCGCTCGGCATCAGGTTGACCAGCGTGTGCACGCCCTTGCCGAGCGCGTCGAAGTCGTCGAGGTCGAGCTTGACGCCGATCCGGCCGGCGATGGCGAGCAGGTGGATCACCGCGTTGGTCGATCCGCCGATGGCCGCGTTGACGCGGATGGCGTTCTCGAAGGCCGCGCGCGTGAGGATCTTCCCGATGGCGAGGTCCTCCACCACCATCTCGACGATGCGCCGACCCGCCTGGCGCGCGAGGACGTTGCGCCGCGCGTCCACCGCCGGGATCGACGCATTGCCGGGCAGGCCGAGGCCCAGGGCCTCGACCATCGAGGCCATCGTGGACGCCGTGCCCATCGTCATGCAGTGCCCGTGCGAGCGGTGCATGCAGCTCTCGGCCTCGTGGAATTCCTCCAGCGTGATCTTGCCGGCGCGCAGGTCCTCCGACATCGACCACACGTTGGTGCCCGAGCCGATGTCCTGCCCCCGGTACTTGCCCGAGAGCATCGGCCCGCCCGAGACGCCGATGGTCGGCAGCCCCACGCTCGCCGCGCCCATGATCAGCGAGGGCGTGGTCTTGTCGCAGCCCATGAGCAGGACGACGCCGTCGAGCGGGTTCGCGCGGATCGACTCCTCGACGTCCATGCTCGCGAGGTTGCGATACAGCATGGCGGTGGGCCGCATCAGGCTCTCGCCCAGCGAGGTCACCGGGAACTCCACCGGGAAGCCGCCGGCTTCCAGCACGCCGCGCTTCACGTGCTCGGCGAGCACGCGGAAGTGCGAGTTGCAGGGCGTGAGCTCGGACCAGGTGTTGCAGATGCCGATCACCGGCCGGCCGTCGAACTGGTCGCCCGGCACGCCGCGGTTGCGCACCCAGCTCCGGTAGATGAAGCCGTAGATGTCGTCGCGTCCGAACCACGCCTGCGACCGGCGCCTGCTCTTCTTCTCCTTCCCCACGCTCCCCCTCCGTGCGTTCGATGCGCTACTGCGGCGATTCGGAGTCCGAGAATGCCTTCGCCATGCCGTTGAGCCGCTCGATCTCGAGGTAGGCCCCCGAGTGATCCACGTGCGCGAGGCCGCGGTCGGCGAGCGCGGCATAGAGGCCCCGCGCCAGCTCGCTCGACGGCAGCTTGAGGTGCCGCGCCTTCGCCTCGCGCAGGATGTTGTCCATGTCCTTGAGCTGGGTGGTCACGGTGGCGCCGGGCGCGAACTTGCGCGACGTCATGCGGTGGCCGTGCACCTGCAGGATCTTCGAGTCGGCGAAGCCGCCCTTCAGGGCCTCGCGCACGGCGTCCGGGTTCGCGCCCCCGCGCTCGGCGAGCAGCAGCGCTTCGCTCACCGCCACGATGGTGCAGCCGACGATGATCTGGTTGGCGAGCTTCGCGAGCTGGCCCGCGCCGGCGGGGCCGACGAGCGTCGCGCGGCCCATCGCGGCGAACACCCGCTCGCAGCGCTCGAACGCGGCCTTGTCGCCGCCGACCATGATCGCGAGGGTGCCGTCGCGCGCGCCGCCCGGCCCCCCCGACACGGGCGCGTCGAGATAGGCGATGCCGTGCTCCTTGCACTTCTTCGCGTGGCGCCGCGAATCCTCCGGCGCGAGCGAGCTCATCACGATGACGGTCGTGCCCTGGGCGAGCTTCGCGCACAGGCCGGACGCGAACATGACCTGGTCGGTCGAATGCGTGTCGGCGAGCATCGAGACGACGAAGCCCGCGCCGGCGGTCGCGCCGTCGGGGTCGTCGCAGACGGTGGCGCCGAGCGCGGCGAGCGGCTCGGCCTTCTCGCGCGTGCGGTTCCACGCACGCACGGCGAAGCCGTACTTGAGCAGGTTGGCGGCCATCGGCGCGCCCATGAGTCCGGTGCCGAGGAAGGCGACGGTGCGGTCGGGCATGGCGGAACCTCCTCAGTAGTTGTCACGGCGCGAGGGGCCGCGGCCCCTCGCGCTTCCCGGAGTCGGCCACCGATGCATCTCCTAGTAGGTGGCGCGGCCGCCGGAGATGTCGAACACGCCGCCGGTGGAGAACGCGCAGTCCTCGGAGGCGAGCCAGCCGACCAGCGACGCGATCTCGTCCACGCTCACGAAGCGGCCCATCGGGATCTTCGAGAGCATGTAGCCGATGTGCTGCTCGGTCATCTGGTCGAAGATCGCCGTCTTCGCCGCCGCCGGAGTCACGCAGTTCACGAGCACGCCGGTCTGCGCGAGCTCCTTCCCGAGCGACTTGGTGAGCGAGATTACCCCCGCCTTGGAGGCGGAGTAGGCGACCGCGTTCGGGTTGCCCTCCTTGCCGGCGACGGAAGCGATGTTGACGATGCGTCCGTACTTCGCCTTCACCATGTGGGGCGCGATCGCGCGGCAGGTGAGGAACTGACTGGTGAGGTTGACGCGCAGCACGCGCTCCCATTCCTCCACCGGGTAGTCCACCGTCGGCGCGTTGAGCCCGGCGACGCCCGCGTTGTTGACGAGGACGTCGACGCGCCCGAGCGCGGTCATCGCGGCATCCGTGCCGCGCGCCACCGCAGCGGGGTCGGTCACGTCCACGACGTCGCCGCTCACCGCGCCGTCCAGGGCGCCGAGGGTCTGCTGCAGCCGCTTCTGGTCGACGTCCCAGATGCGCACGGCTGCCCCCGACGCGGCAAGCCGCCTGACGATGGCGAGGCCGATCCCGGCCGCGCCGCCGGTGACGATGGCGGTGCGTCCCTTGAAGTCGAGCTGGTTCATGTTCCTCCGGTCGGGGCCGAGTGGTTCGAGTTGTGGCCGACCCCCGTCTCGGCGCGAGTATAGAGCGCCGCCCGTCCTGCCGGAACCGGGTGCGCGTCAGGCGGGTTCGATGCGCCGCAGCGTGCGCACTGCCTTGCGGGTCACCCAGGGTGCGGTAAGGCGATCGAAATCGAGAAAGTGCGCGGCGGCGAGATGAGCGCGGAAGGCCGCCACGTCCGCGTAGCGCTCGTACAGGAACACGCGGGCCGGATCGTCCGGGTCGGTGCACACGTCGAACTGCACGCAGCCCGGCTCGTCGGCGAGCGAGCGGCGCGCGTTCTCGACGACCGCCGCGCGGAAGGCGGCCTCTCGGCCGTCGCGGAGATCGAACTCGACCACGACCACGATCGCGCCGGGACTCATAGCAGTGCCTTCCACACGACCGAGGACAGGGCGGGCACGAAGGTGATCACCAGCAGTACGACCAGCGAGGCGAGGAACAGAGGCAGCAGCGCGCGGGTGATGGCGCCGATGCCGGCGTCGGCGAGCTTCGCCGCCACAAAGAGCGTTCCGCCCACCGGCGGCGTGTAGAGCGCGATGGCGAGGTTCGCGGTCATCACGACGCCGAGGTGGACGAGATCGACCTTGAACGCCTGCGCCAGCGGCAGGAAGAGCGGTGCGGTGAGCAGCAGCGCGGGCAGCGGCTCGATGAAGATGCCCAGCGCCAGCAGCGTGACGTTGACCAGCATGAGGAACACCCATTGCTGGGTCGCGACCGACTGCACCCAGTCGGCAAGCTGTGACGCCACCTGCTCGACCGTGATCAGCCAGGCGAGCGCACCGGTCGCGCCGATGACCAGCATCACCGTCGCGCTGGTGAGGAAGGCGTTGAGGACGAGGCGCGGCAGGTCGCGCACGCCGATGTCGCCGTACAGGAACAGCGACACCGCGAGCCCGTACACGACCGCCACCGCGGCCGACTCGGTGGGCGTGAAGAAGCCCGACCAGATCCCGCCGACGATGATCACCGGCATCAGCAGCGCCGGTCCGGCGGCGCGCGTGGCGGCCCAGATCTGGGCCGCCGAGGCGCGGTCGGAGCCGTTGTCGCACCCCGAGCGCCTGCCGTACCAGACGCACACCGCGATCAGCGCGAGCGCGAGGATCATGCCCGGAACGATCCCGGCCATGGAGAGCTGCCGCATCGACACGCCCGAGATGAACGCATAGACCAGGAACGGGATCGACAGCGGCATCAGCAGCGCCAGCGTCCCGGCGACGGCGAGCAGCGCTGCGGCGAAGGCGCGCGAGTAGCCCTGCCGCACCATCGCCGGGATGACGAGCGACCCGATGGCCGCCGTATCGGCGATCGCCGAGCCGGAGACGCCGCCGAACATCAGGCAGGACGCGACGGTCACCACGCCCAGCCCGCCGGGCAGGAAGCCGAGCAGCGCGTGGGCGAAGTCGACGATGCGCCGCCCGACCCCGCCGTGCGACAGGATCTCGCCGGCGAAGATGAACAGCGGCACGGCGATGAGGATGAACGGCTCCACGCCGCCGATGAAGGCAAGGAAGATGGTCTCGAGCGGGTGCGAGAGCCCCTGCGCCCAGATCATGCCGACGGTGGTGGCGAGCAACGCGTACATCAGCGGGACGCCCGCGAGCGCGACCAGGAAGAAAACCGCGAACAGCGTGAGGGCGAACATGGCCTAGTGCGCCTGCGCCTGCGCGTCGGCGGCGGGGACGGGCTCGGCCGGCGTGCCGAAGCGCTCGGCGTGGCTGCGGCCGCGCAGGATCATCGCGAGGTCCCAGGCGACGAACACGAAGGCAGCGCCGGCGCCCACCGGCAGCGCGAGGTACTGCCACGCCATCGGCCAGTCGAGCACGGTGAGACGATTGGTCCAGCCGGCGCCCACGATGATCCAGCCGTAGCGGATGAGGAGCGCGAGCACTGCGAGCGCGACCACCTCGATCGCCGCGTCGGCCCACTTGCGGCGCCGCGGCTGCAGCTTGTCGATGAATTCGGTGATGCGCATGTGCGCACCGCGGCGCGCGGCCGCGGCCCCGCCCAGGAAGGTCACCCAAACCATCAGCAGCTCGGAGAGCTCGATCACCCAGGCGAGGTCGCGGTGGAAGACGTGCATCACCACGTTCACGAACACCAGCACGATCATCACCGCGCCGATGGCGACGACTGCCCAGTCCACGGCGGCCCCGAGCAGCGCGATGGGCGCCGGCGCCGGCGGCGCCCAGGGCAGCAGCCCCGGGGCCCGCGCGGGCGCGGCATCGCGCGCGTGCTGGCCGGTGCCGCGGGAGATCACTTCACGCTCTTGCGCACGCTGGCCGCCTCGGACAGGAAGGCGTCGACGTCCGCGCCGTACTTCTCCTTCGCCTTGGCGTAGGCGGGCTGCACCGAGTCGCGGAAGGCGGCCACGTCGGGCTTCGCGACTTTCGCGCCGCGGGCGGTCATGTCCTTCAGCTGCCGGTCGTCGTTGGCGCGGATCTCGTTACGGATCCACGCCGCGGTCTCCTGGGCGGCGCGCGTGATCGCCTCGCGGTCGGCAGGCGCGAGCTTCTGCCAGGTCTTCTCCGACACGGCCAGCGGGATCGGGCTGTACACGTGGTTCGTGAGCGTCACGTTCGGCGCGACCTCGTAGAACTTGTTCGCGTAGATCGTGTCGATCGGGTTCTCCTGGCCGCTCACCGTCCCCTGCTGGATGGCGAGGTACACCTCCGGCAGCGGCATGATCTGGACCGTGAAGCCCATGGACTCCAGCGTCCAGCGCATCATCTCGTTGGGGAAGGTGCGCAGTTTCCTGCCCTTCGCGTCGGCCGGCGTCTTGAGCGGCTCCTTGGTGGTCATGTTGCGGAACCCCGCCTCCCAGGTGGCCAGGATGCGGAAGCCCTTCGCCGGCGCCTTGTCGAACTGCGCCTTCAGCCACTTGGATTCGTCGTAAAGCTTCCAGCCCTGCTCGTAGCTGTCGACGATGAACGGCAGCATGGTGAGATTCAGCGGCTGCACGTGCGTGGCGTAGGTGCCGGTGCTGGTGACCGTGAAGTCGATGCCGCCGAGCTGCAGCTGCTCCACCGCCTTGGGATCGTTGGCGAGCTGCCCGGCCGGATACACCTGGACCTTGTAGCGGCCCTGCGTGTAGCTCTCGACGTTCTTCGCGAAGATCAGCGCGGCGGCGTTCCGTGCGCCGCCGGGCTGGTCGGTGTGGCTGAACTTCAGCACGGTCTGCGCCGACGCGGCCGCGGCGGCACCGAGCAGTGCGGCGGCGGCCGTTGCCGCCACGGTGTGGCGGATGAAGCCTCTGCGTTCCATGACGTCTCCTCCTTCCGTTGCGACCGACGTTCAGCCGCCCTCTGCCGGGGCGGTCGCAGGATTCGCGGTCGGATCGAATCCATCCATCTCGATGCGCCGGCCCGCGGCGTGCGAGCGATACACGGCCTCCTGGACGGCGAGATTCACGAGGTATTGCGCGGCGGTGTTCTCCAGCGGGGCGCCTTCCCGCAGGTGGCGCACGACGTGACGCTGCAGCCACTCGCACGCGCCGCCGCCGAAGGTGTCGGTCGGGCCCCGATCGAAGGCGTGCTCGGCCTCCGCGCCGCGGTGCGGCTTCCACCACAGCCGCCCGTCGCCATCCAGACGAAGCACCCCGCCGGAGCCCTCCAGCCACATCTCGCCCATGGTGCGCCGCGGGTCGGCGGCGACGTGGTCGTTGAGGCGGTTGCCGTCGAACAGGCCGGTCGCGCCGCCGGCGAACTCGAACAGGACGTAGCCCGCGTCCTCTCCCGCGATCACCGGGTTGACGCGGCGCAGTCGCGCGTACACCGCGCCCACCTCGCCCATCAGGAATCGGAACGTGTCGATCCAGTGGATCGCCGTCTCGGCCACCAGCAGGCGCGGCATGGTTTGGAAGTACGGTTGGCGGTCGAGGTAGGCGGACGGCCCCTGCCCGTCGCCCGGGCGCAGGCGGAAGGCCACCGCGTGCAGGGTGCCGAGCCATCCTGCCTCGATGAGGCGCTTCGCCTCGCGATACCACGGCTCCCAGCGGAAGTTCTCGTGCACCACGAGCGGAACGCCCGCCGCAGCCGCCAGGCGCGCCATCGCCTCCGCGTCCGCGTAGTCCACGCCGAACGGCTTCTGGCAGATCGCCGGAATGCCGCGCGCGAGCGCGGCGGCCACGTACGCGCGATGCGTCGGCGGGGGGGTGATGATGTCCACGAGGTCCGGCTGCGTCGCGTCCAGCATCGCCTCGAAATCGCCGAATACCCGCGGAACGCCGAAGCGCCCCGCCATGTCCCGGCCCTTCGCCTGGTCGCGATTGGACAGGGCGACGACCTCGACGTCCCGGATGCTGCGCCAGCCGCGGTACTGGAACTGGCTGAAGTAGCCGGCTCCGGCGCACGCGACGCGCAGCGCCCCGCCCATGGCGCGTTAGAGGTTGGAGGCCACCGCGGACGCGATCGCGCGCGTGCCGTCGGCGCCGCCGAACTCGAAGGGCTTGATCCGGCCGGACGCGAACACCGTGTCCACCGCGCGCTCCAGCGCCTGCGCTGCCGCCGCTAGGCGGTCGTCCTCGTGGCGATCGGCGAGCCAGTCGAGCATCATCGCGCCCGACAGGATGGCTGCGGTAGGGTTCGCGCGGCCCTGCCCGGCGATGTCCGGCGCCGAGCCGTGGCAGGGCTGGAACAGTCCGTGCGCGTCGCCGATGTCGCCGGAGGGCGCCATGCCCATGCCGCCGACGAGCGCCGCGGTCTCGTCGGACAGGATGTCGCCGAACATGTTCTCGGTCACCAGCACGTCGAACGCCCACGGCCTGCGGATCAGATCGAGCGCGGTGGCATCGATGTAGTGGTGGCCCGCCTCGATGGCCGGATGCCGCGCGGCAACTTCGTCGAACACCTTGCGGAAGAACGCCATCGAGACGAACACGTTGGCCTTGTCGACGCAGGTGACGCGCCCGGGGCGGCCGCGCGCCTTGCGGCGCGCGGCGAGGCGGAACGCGTAGCCGTGCACGCGCTCGCAGCCGGCGCGGGTGATCACCATGGTGTCGCGTGCCTCGCGGTCGTCGATCACCGTGCCTTTGCCGCGCGAGGCGAAGAGCCCTTCGGTCGATTCGCGCACCACCACGAGGTCGACCTCGCGCGCGCGCGGATCGGCGAGCGGCAGCGGCGTGCCGGGAATCGCGCGTGCCGGCCGCACGCCGGCGTAGAGGTCGAGGCGCACGCGCAGGTCCAGCTGGGGTGCGATTTCGGTGCCGTCGGGATAACGGATCTCGGGCCAGCCCATGGCGCCGAAGAAGATCGCGTCGGCCGAGCGCGCCGCCTCGAAGGTGCGCTCGGGCAGCGCCTGGCCGGTCGAGCGGTAATGCAGTGCACCCGCCGGGTACGACGCGAAGGCGAGCGCGAAGCCGTATCGCGTCGCGGCCTTGTCGAGCAGCGGCAGGGTGGCGTCCACGACGTCGACGCCGATGCCGTCGCCGGGCAGGACGGCGATCTCGTAGAGGTTCCTGAGCGACGACACGTGCAAGGCTCCTAGAGGTGCTGCAGCCGGTAGCGTTCGAGGATCGCGAGCAGCTCGCGGCTGCCGCGTTCGCGATGCGCGCGATGCGCCTCGAAGGCGCCGCGGGCGTCGCCCCTGCGGATCATGTCCACCACGTCCATGTGCTCCTGGGTCGAATGCGCCGGCTTGGGCCGCATGCGCAGGGTGACCATGCGCGCGCGGTGGGCGCGATCCCAGCAGTTCTGCACCGCCTCGATCAGCAGGCGGTTGCCGGTGAGGTCGATGAGGTGGCGGTGGAAGCGCTCGTCGGCGCGCGCCCAGGCGTCGAGGTCGTCCGCCTTCAGGGCTCGGCTCATGTCGCGGGTTGCCTCGACCAGCGGCCGCAGCGCCTCCTCGCCCGGCTCGCGGCGGACCACGAGCTCGGCCGCCATCGCTTCGAGCGCCGTAAGCATCTCGTAGATGTCCTTCATGTCGGCCGGCGAGACGGGCAGCACGCGCATGCCGTGCCGCGGAATCACTTCCACCAGGCCCTCCTGCTGGAGGCGGATGAGCGCTTCGCGCACGGGGGTCCGCGAAGTGCCCAGTTCGGAGGCGAGCGTCTGCTCCAGGGCCTGCATGCCGGGCGGGTAGACGTTGTCGAGGATGCGGCGGCGGATCGCGGCGTAGGCCTGGTCGACCAGCGAGCCGCGCCGCGCCGGCACGGAAGTGTCGGCGCGCTTGGGCAGCAGGGGCGCGGGCGCGGCGGCAGCGCGCCGGCGCGGCTTGAGGGGCGGAGTACGGGTCACCATGTCCAGTGGGCGGGGGGAAAACCGGCGACGGGCGACCGGAACGTCGCGACGGCGTCGCCGAGCAGGCAGCCGAGATAGCCGGTGCGCAGGTCCGGACCGCCGAACGCGAGGCTGGAGATGTTGCGCAGGCGCCGCGATGCGACCTGGTCCAGATGCGGACGGCCCATCGTGCCGTTCGCGTAGGCGGCCTCGCAGCGGGCGAGATGCCCCGGGTCGCTGTCCTCGAGCATGATCGTCTGGCCGCCGGAGGGCGCGACGCGGATCAGCCGGTTGGAGACGATGCTGGTGATCCACACCGCGCCTTCGGCGTCGAACGTCAGGCCGTCGGGAAAGGTGCCGGCGCCGAACGTCGCGACGATCTCCTTCGCGCCGAGGCTGCCGTCGGCCGCGATCGCAAAGCGCGCGAGTCGCCGCGCGAACGTCTCGTTCACGTACAGCCAGCGCCCGTCCGGGCTCACCACCGCTTCGTTGGTGTAGCCCAGCCCGTCGGCAACGATGCGCGCGCCGCGCGCGTCGGCGAGCACGACGAAACCCGAGTGGCACTCCGCGCGGTAGTCGAGCGACCGCGGGGCAAGGCGGGTGCTGACCGTGATCCACACCCGCTCGGCGTGATCGATGCCGACGAAGTTCGTGGGCGGCAGCGGCACCCCGTCGACCGACTCGAGGAACGGCCGCACCTCGCCGTTGCGCTCCAGGACGAACACGCCGCCGGCGTCCTCGCCCAGGTCGGCGAGCAGGAACGAGCCGTCCCGCCGCAGCGCGATGCCATTCGGGCGAAGCGGGCGCCCTCCGGGCAGGGACGACGCGTAGAGCGCCTGTGAGCCATCGGGGCGCAAGTGCGCCACGCCACCGCGCCAGTCGGCCGCGTATACGTCGCCCGCGCGGGTCGCAAGCACGCACTCCGGGCGGTGGAGGCCCGTGCCGAGGAACGTGATGTCGTCGAGTGCGAGCATGATCATGCAATAGCGTCGCCGATAATGTATACGTCGATCCGGCGGCGGCGCAACCATGCGGCGCAGCACGGCGCATGCGCGGCACGGCGGCGCGACGCGTTGGTTAAGATGCCTGGCAGCGCTCGCCACGCATGCGAGGCGCCGCCCTGCCGGAGATTCCGATGAACGCAACGCCCCCCCTCCCCGCGCCGCGCTTCGCGCCGGAGCGCGCCGCGGCCGCCGTCGCAGCGTTCGACCTGCGCCGCCTGCCGCGCGACTTCTACGAGAACCCGTTTCCCTACTACCACGCGCTGCGCGAGCTCGACCCGGTGCGGCGCATGCCCGACGGCTCGTACTTTCTCAGCCGCTACGAGGACTGCGTGGCCGCCTACCGGGACCCGAAGACGTTCAGCTCGGACAAGAAGGTCGAGTTCAAGCCGAAGTACGGCGACTCCCTGCTCTATGCGCACCACACGACGAGCCTCGTGTTCAACGATCCGCCCTATCACACGCGCGTGCGCCGCCTCATCGCCGGGGCGCTGACCCAGCGCGCGATCGCGGACATGGAGCCGGGCCTCGTCGCGCTGGTGGACCGGCTCCTCGACCGTGCGGCCCAGAAGGGGCGCATCGATCTGATCGAGGACTTCGCCGCCGCGATCCCCGTGGAGATCATCGGCAACCTGCTGGGCGTGCCGCACGAGGACCGCGGACCGTTGCGCGACTGGTCGCTCGCGATCCTCGGCGCGCTCGAGCCGGTGCTCACGCCCGAGCAGATGGAGCGCGGCAACCGCTCGATCGCGGACTTCCTCGTGTACCTGAAGGCGCTGGTGGCCCAACGGCGCGCGCATCCGGGCAACCCGGAGCGCGACGTGCTCACGCGGCTCATCCAGGGCGAGGCCGACGGCGAGAAGCTCACCGAGAACGAGCTGTACCAGAACTGCATCTTCCTGCTGAACGCCGGGCACGAAACGACGACGAACCTCATCGGCAACGGGCTGGTCGCGCTGCTCGAGTGGCCGCAGGAGCGCGAGCGGCTGCTGGCCGATCCCGAGCTCATCAGGACCGCGGTGGAGGAGTTCCTGCGCTTCGAGAGCTCGAACCAGCTCGGCAACCGCATCACCACCACCGACGCGGAGATCGGTGGCGTGAGGATGCCGCCGGGGACCCGGATCACGATCGGCATCGGCGCCGCCAACCGCGACCCGGCGCAGTTCCCCGATCCGGACCGTCTGGATCTTTCACGCAATCCCAATCGGCACCTGGCGTTTGCCTTCGGGATCCACCAGTGCGCCGGACTGTCGCTCGCGCGGCTCGAGGGGCGGATCGCGATCGGCAGGTTCCTGCAGCGGTTTCCGCGCTATGCGCTGGCAGGGACGCCCGTGCGCGGGGGGCGGGCGCGCTTTCGAGGGTTCCTGTCGGTGCCGGTGGAGGTGCGCGGCTGACGGCTACAAGCGCACCGGCAGCCGCGCGAAGCCGCGGAACGAGGGCAGCCGCCGCCGCCGCGGCGCTTCCTCCGCGAGGCGCAGCGCGGGAAAGCGCTGGATGAACGTGGCGAGCCCGATGGTGCCCTCGAGACGCGCGAGCGGTGCGCCGAGGCAGACGTGCACGCCCGCGCCGAAGCCGAGGTGCCCGGTCGCGTCGCGCTCGACGTCGAAACGGTGCGGGTCGGCGAAGCGCGCCGGATCGTGGTTGGCGGCCGCCATCGAGGCGGTGAGGGTGTCGCCGCGCTTGACCGGGCAGCCCGCGAATTCGAGGTCGGAGAGTGCGATGCGCGCGGTCTCGGCGAGCGGGCAGTCGTAGCGCAGGATCTCCTCGATCGCCCCGTCGATCAGCTCGGGACGCGCCCGCAGCTTGGCGAGCTCGCCCGGGTGGGTGAGCAGCGCGTACAGGCCGTTGCCCATCAGGTCCGTGGTCGTGACGTTGCCCGCGACGAGGAGCTGCGTGCACAGGCTGATGATCTCGAGGTCGGAGAGCCGGTCCTCTTCCTCCTGCGCGCGCACCATCGCCGAGATGAGGTCGGCGCCGGGCGCACGCCGCCGGGCCTCGACGGTGCGCTTGAAGAGCGCGCTGACGCTGACGTAGGCCGCGCGCAGCCGCGCCTGCGTCGCCGCGTCGCGTTCGGTGTCGTAACCGGCGAGGATGTCCTCCGACCAGCGCTTGAGCTCGGGGACGTGCTCCCGTCCGATGCCCATCATCTCCGCGATGACCCACGTCGGCAGCGGCGCGGCATAGGATTCGATGAAGTCGATCTCGGTGCCCGGGGAAAACGCCGACACTGCCGCGTCCGCGATCGCCTGGACCCGTCCGCGCATGCCCTCGATGCGCCGCGGGCTGAACGCCTTGCTCATCAGCAGGCGGATGCGCCGGTGCGCGGGGTCGTCCAGCAGCACCAGCGGCGGCTCGTAGGCGGTCGCCCCCTGGCCTTCGCTCACCCCGGTGGCGGCGACGCGGCGCATGTACGAGTCGGGCAGCGACTTCCGCGCATCGACGCCGAACGCCTTGTGGCGCAGCACCGCGTCGACGTCGTCGAACCGGGTGAGGAAATAGCGGCCGTACTCGCGGTCGCGATGCATGGGCGCATGCGTACGCAGGGCGTCGTACACCTCGTGCGGCCGCTCGCGGAAGCGCTCGTCCCGGGCGGTGAGGCCGGCTCCCCGCGGCAGTTCCTCCTCGTCCACGCGGCTATTCCTTCACGGCCCCCGTGAGCCCCGCAACGTAGTACTCCACGAAGAAGGAGTACAGGATCGCCACCGGCAGGGACCCGAACAGTGCCCCGGCCATCAGCGATCCCCAGTGGTACACGTCGCCTTCGACCAGCTCGGTGAGCACGCCGACGGGCACCGTCTTGTTCTCCGACGACGAGATGAAGGTGAGTGCATAGATGAACTCGTTCCACGACAGCGTGAAGGCGAAGATGCCGGCGGAGATCAGTCCCGGCACCGCGAGCGGCAGGATGATCTTGGTGAGGATCTGCCAGCGCGATGCGCCGTCGATCAGCGCGCACTCCTCGAGTTCGAAGGGGATGGAGCGGAAATAGCCCATCAGCAGCCAGGTGCAGAACGGGATCAGGAACGTCGGGTAGGTGAGGATCAGTGCGAAGCGGGTGTCGAACAGTCCGAGCTTGAACACCATGGTCGCCAGCGGAATGAACAGGATCGACGGCGGGATCAGGTAGGCGAGGAAGATCGCCATGCCCACCGACTTGGAGCCGTGGAAGCGCAGCCGCTCGATGGCGTAGGCCGCGAAGACGCTTGCGGCGAGCGACAGGAAGGTCGACACCACCGCGACCAGCATGGTGTTCCAGAGCCAGTCGGGATAGCTCGTATCGAAGAGCAGCTTGCGGATGTTCTCGAACGTCGGGTTCGAGACCCAGAACGGGCTGTAGCGCTCGTAGTCGTACAGCTCGTCCTTCCCCTTGAACGTCGTGATGGTCATCCAGTAGAAGGGGAAGAGCAGCACGAAGAGGAACACGCCGAGCGGGGCGTAGACGGTCACCAGCCGGCTCATGCGGGTCTCGAGATACCCCATCCCGCCTTCGTCTTGCTGCTTCGGCGTGCCCATGGTCAGTTCTCCGCCCCTTGCTGCCACTTGCGTCGCTGCAGCCCGAAGAACGAAATCAGGATCGCGAACACCAGGAACGGGATCATGGCGGTCGCGATCGCCGCGCCCTCGGCGAGTTGCCCGCCGGGGATGGCGCGCTGGAACGAGAGCGTCGCCATGAGGTGGGTGGCGTTGACGGGTCCGCCGCGGGTGATGGCGTAGATGAGCTGGAAGTCGGTGAAGGTGAAGAGCACCGAGAAGGTCATCACCACCGCGATGATCGGCGTGAGCAGCGGATAGGTGACGTACCGGAACATCTGCCAGCG
>CAZKHE010000086.1:0-19037 GCA_964552535.1 uncultured Enterobacteriaceae bacterium
CGGTCAGCAGCTTGTACATCACCACGCCGAGCGAGTAGATGTCGGTCTGGTGGTTCAGGTCCTCGAGCCGGATCTGCTCCGGCGACATGTAGGCCGGCGAGCCGACGCCCGAGAGCTGGGTCGTGTCGGAGGCCGCCTGCTCCTGGAACGAGGCGCCGAAATCGCTCACCTTGATCTCGCCTTCCGGAGAGATCAGGATGTTACCGGGCTTGATGTCGCGGTGGATGACGCCATTCTGGAACGCATAGTCCAGTGCCCGGATGCACTTGAAGATGATCTCGACCACCTTCGAGAGCGGCAGGAGCGTGTCCATCTCGCAGTGGCTCTCGAGCGTGGTGCCCGAGACGTACTCCATGACGATGTAGCTGTACTCGGGCTCGCTGACCGCGTCGTAGATCTCGACGATGTGCGGATGGGTGAGACGGCCGGCCAGCGCGGCTTCGGCGAGGAAGCCCTTGCGCAGCAGCTTGGCGGTCTGCTCGCTGATGCTCTCCTCGAAGAAGAAGACCTTGATGGCGACGTCGCGGTTGGCGAACCGGTCGCGCCCGAGGTACACCCGGCTCGTGGCGCCGCGCCCGATCTCCCGCGTGATCGGGTACTTGCCGATGCGCCATTCGAGCTCGAATTTCATTGTTGTCAATGTCTTGACCTCTGGAATTCGAGTGTAACCGCCGGTTCCGGCGGTGCGCTGTGGCAAGCGCCCGCGGCCCTTGAAAAAGGGTGCATTTGTCCACAGGTTGGGTAGGGATAAGACACTCTTGCCCGGAGGCCAGTAATGCGGCTCGACAAGCTGACGACGAAGTTCCAGCAGGCGCTCTCGGACGCGCAAAGCCTGGCGGTCGGCAACGACAACCAGATGATCGACCCCCTGCACGTCCTGCAGGCGCTGCTCAACCAGGACGACAACGCCACGGCACTGCTGCTGCAGCGGGCCGGAGTCAACGTCGCCAAGCTCAAGGACGGCGTGAGGAAGGGCCTCGACCGGTTGCCGAAAGTGCAGGGGCACGGCGGCGAGGTGCAGATCGGGCGCGATCTGATGAACGTCCTCAACCTCACCGACAAGGAAGCGCAGAAGAAGGGCGACCAGTTCATCCCCTCGGAGCTCTTCCTGCTGGCGCTCACCGAGGACAAGGGCGAAGCCGCGCGCCTGCTGAAGGAAGCGGGCGGCAGCCGCAAGGCCCTCGAGGCCGCGGTCGACGCCGTGCGCGGCGGGGAAGCCGTCTCCAGTCCGGAAGCCGAAGGCCAGCGTCAGGCGCTGCAGAAATACACCCTCGACCTCACCGAGCGCGCGCGGCAGGGCAAGCTCGACCCGGTCATCGGCCGCGACGACGAGATCCGCCGCACCGTGCAGATCCTCCAGCGCCGCACCAAGAACAATCCGGTGCTGATCGGCGAGCCCGGCGTGGGCAAGACCGCCATCGTCGAGGGCCTGGCCCAGCGCATCGTCAACGGCGAGGTCCCCGACACGCTGAAGGACAAGCGCATCCTGTCGCTCGACATGGCGGCGCTGCTCGCCGGCGCGAAGTACCGCGGCGAGTTCGAGGAGCGCCTCAAGGCGGTGCTCAAGGAGATCGCGCAGGACGAAGGCCGCATCATCGTCTTCATCGACGAGATCCACACCATGGTCGGCGCGGGCAAGGCCGAGGGGGCCATCGACGCCGGCAACATGCTGAAGCCCGCGCTCGCGCGCGGCGAGCTGCACTGCGTCGGCGCGACCACGCTCGACGAGTACCGCAAGTACATCGAGAAGGACGCCGCGCTGGAGCGCCGCTTCCAGAAGGTGCTCGTGGACGAACCCTCGGTGGAGTCCACCATCGCCATCCTGCGCGGACTGCAGGAGAAGTACGAGGTCCATCACGGCGTGGACATCACCGACCCGGCGATCGTTGCCGCGGCGGAGCTGTCGCACCGCTACATCACCGACCGTTTCCTGCCGGACAAGGCGATCGACCTCATCGACGAGGCCGCGGCGCGCATCAAGATGGAGATCGACTCCAAGCCCGAGGTTATGGACCGCCTCGACCGTCGCATGATCCAGCTCAAGATCGAGCGGGAGGCGATGAAGAAGGAGACCGACGAGGGCTCGCGCAAGCGCCTGGAGATGATCGAGGCCGAGATCGCGCGGCTGGAGAAGGAGTACGCCGACCTCGAGGAGATCTGGACCGCGGAGAAGCTGCAGGTGCAGGGCTCCGCGCACATCCGCGAGGAGCTGGAGAAGACGAAGCTCGAGATGGACGCGGCGAAGCGCAAGGGCGACTGGCAGAAGGTCTCCGAGCTGCAGTACGGCAAGCTCCCGCAGCTCGAGGCGCAGCTCAGGAGCGCCGACACCGCGGAGAAGGCGGAGAAGCCCAAGCTCCTGCGCACGCAGGTCGGCGCGGAGGAGATCGCCGAGGTGGTCTCGCGCGCCACCGGCATCCCGGTGTCGAAGATGATGCAGGGCGAGCGCGACAAGCTGCTGAAGATGGAAGACAAGCTCCATGAGCGCGTCATCGGCCAGGACGAGGCGGTGCGCCTCGTGTCGGACGCCATCCGCCGCTCGCGCGCGGGCCTCGCGGATCCGAACCGGCCGTACGGCTCGTTCCTGTTCCTCGGGCCGACGGGCGTCGGCAAGACCGAGCTGTGCAAGGCGCTGGCGAGCTTCCTGTTCGACAGCGAGGAGCACCTCATCCGCATCGACATGAGCGAGTTCATGGAGAAGCACTCCGTGGCGCGGCTCATCGGCGCGCCCCCGGGGTACGTGGGCTACGAGGAGGGCGGCTACCTCACCGAAGCGGTGCGCCGCAAGCCGTACTCGGTGATCCTGCTCGACGAGGTCGAGAAGGCGCACCCGGACGTGTTCAACGTGCTGCTGCAGGTTCTGGACGACGGCCGCATGACCGACGGACAAGGGCGCACCGTGGACTTCAAGAATACGGTCGTAGTCATGACCTCGAACCTCGGCTCGCAGATGATCCAGGCGATGGCGGGCGACGATCCGGGGCTCATCAAGACCGCGGTGATGGCCGAGGTGAAGACGCAGTTCCGGCCGGAGTTCGTGAACCGCATCGACGAGATCGTGGTGTTCCACGCGCTCGGCGAGACCCACGTCAGGAACATCGCGAAGATCCAGCTCCGCTACCTGGCGGACCGGCTCGCGAAGCTGGAGATGCGCCTGGAGGTCGCCGACAGCGCGCTGGCGGAAATCGCCAAGGTCGGCTTCGATCCGGTGTACGGGGCGCGGCCGCTCAAGCGCGCGATCCAGAGCCACATCGAGAATCCCCTGGCGAAGCAGATTCTCGAAGGACGGTTCCAGCCGAAGGACACGATCCGCGTGGAGTGGAAGAACGGCGACATGCGGTTCGAGGCGATCGCCGAGGCCGAACCCGTCGAAGCGTGAGCAAGCGGGCGGGGCCCCGGCCCCGCTTGCTCATTCCACCATCGCCCGGATCTGCGAGGCCTGGTTGCGGAGCTCGTCCCACAGTCCGCGGGTCTCGTCCTGGAAGGCGATGTCCGCGGACGGATCCATGACCCACCAGTCGCCGCGTTCGATCTCGCGGGCGAGCTGGCCCGGCGCCCATCCGGAGTAGCCGGTGAAGAAGCGCAGGCGTGCCGGCGGCGCGGCGATGAGCTTCTCGACGTCGGGCGGCAGAAGCGCGAGGTGCACCTCGGCGCCGAGCGACAGGCTCTCGCCGACCGGCCCTGCCGCGACGTAGAGCGCGAAGAGCCCGTTCTGCTCGACCGGACCGCCGACGCGCAGCGGCTCGGTGAAGCGCGCAAGCGGCGCCTGATCCGGCATCAGCTGCGCGAGCGACTGGCGCAGCGGACGGTTCAGCACCACCCCGATGGCGGCGCCGTCCGGCATCTGCGCGACGGCGATGACGGTGCGCGCGAAGTTGGGATCGACGACGGAGGGTTTGGCGACCAGCAGCACGCCGCCCGATTGCGCCGCCGCGAGCAGCGGCGCGGCCAGCAGCAGGGCCGCGAGCGCGAGCGTGCGCGCCCGCTCGACGATCACTGCTGCGGCGACGAGAGGCCTGCCGTGACCTGGCGCGCCTGGCGGACGAGTTCTTCCCACAGTCCGTCCATGTCCTTGCGGAAGAGCGTGTCCGCGTCGGGGTTCATCACGAACCACAGGCCGCGGTCGATCTCCTGCCGGAGCTCGCCCGGCCGCCAGCCGACGTAGCCCACGAAATAGCGCGCGTCGTTGGGCGTGGTCTCGATGATCCTGTCCACCGTCTGCACGTTCATCGCGAAGTACAGGTTCTTCATCAGCATGATCGCGCCGCCGCCGGGATTGGCGTCCGCCTTCACCACCGCGAACAGGGCGCGCCTGGAGAACGGGCCGCCGAAATACACCGGCTCCGACACCTTCTTCGACGGCTCGTGTTCGGGAAAGAGGCTGGAGAGCGAGCGCGTGGTCGGCCGGTTGATGATCACGCCGATGTGCCCGCCGTTCTGCGCGGGGGAGGCGATGAGCACGGTCTGTCGCCACTCGGCGTCGCGGAACTGCGGCTTCGCGACGAGGATCACGGCGTCGTCGTCGGCCGCCTTCTGGGCGTGCGCCAGCGGGAACGCCACCAGCGCCAGGACGGCGCCCAGGATCGCAAACAGGGACTTCATCGGCTCGGCCTCCGGACTGTCGAAGCGTGCAGGGTGATTCTAGACCCTAAATCTCGGCATGGCGGAAGCACGAGACGAGGTGATCGTTGACCAATCCCACAGCCTGCATGTAAGCGTAGCAAATTGTAGACCCAACGAACTTGAAGCCGCGCAACGCGAGGTCCTTGGACAGGGCGTCGGAAAGCGTCGTCCTCGACGGGACCTGTCCCATGCTCTTCCAGCGGTTGCGGATCGGTCGATTGTCGGTGAATCGCCACAGGTACGCATCGAAGCTGCCGGCGGATGCCTGGAGTTCGACAAACGCACGCGCGTTGGCGATCGCCGCCTGCACCTTGAGGCGGTTGCGCACGATTCCGGGGTTGTCCAGCAGGCGCTGCACCTCCGCGGTGCCGTAGCGTGCGATGCGGGAGGGCTCGAAGCCGTCGAACGCCTCCCGGTAGGTCTCGCGCTTGCGCAGCACCGTCGCCCACGACAGTCCCGCCTGCGCGCCCTCCAGGATGAGGAACTCGAAGAGCGTCCGGTCGTCGTGGAGCGGCACGCCCCACTCGATGTCGTGGTACCGACGCTCCAGGTCGGAGCCCAGGCACCACGGACAGCGCTGCTCGGTCAGGCGGGGGCCTCTAGAAGAACGCCTGGATGCCCGTCTGCGCCCGACCGAGGAGCGTGACGACGGAGGGGGACACATCCCCCTGCGACCCCCTGTAACGGCCGGGCGCGCCCATGGCTAGAAGAACGCCTGGATGCCCGTCTGCGCCCGACCGAGGATGAGCGCATGGATGTCGTGCGTGCCCTCGTACGTGTTCACGACCTCGAGGTTGACGAGATGGCGGGCCACGCCGAACTCGTCGGAGATGCCGTTGCCGCCCAGCATGTCGCGCGCGAGACGCGCGATGTCCAGTGCCTTGCCGCACGAGTTGCGCTTCATGATGGAAGTGATCTCCACCGCCGCCTTGCCCTCGTCCTTGAGGCGCCCCAGCCGCAGGCAGCCCTGCAGGCCCAGGGTGATCTCGGTCTGCATGTCGGCGAGCTTCTTCTGGATGAGCTGGTTCGCCGCGAGCGGGCGGCCGAACTGCTTGCGGTCGAGCACGTACTGGCGCGCGGTGTGCCAGCAGGCCTCGGCCGCACCGAGCGCGCCCCACGAGATGCCGTAGCGCGCCGAGTTGAGGCAGGTGAACGGCCCCTTGAGTCCCTTCACGCCGGGCATCAGCGCGTCTTCGGTGATGAAGACGTTGTCCATCACGATCTCGCCGGTGATCGAGGCGCGCAGGCCCACCTTGCCGTGGATCGCCGGGGCGGACAGGCCTTTCATGCCCTTGTCGAGGATGAAGCCGCGGATCTCGCCGTCGTCGGTCTTGGCCCACACCACGAACACGTCGGCGATGGGGGAGTTCGAGATCCACGTCTTGTTGCCGGTGAGGCTGTAGCCGCCGTCCACCTTCTTCGCGCGCGTCGCCATGCTCGCAGGGTCGGAGCCGTGGTTGGGCTCGGTCAGGCCGAAGCAGCCGATCCACTCGCCGGTGGCGAGCTTCGGCAGGTACTTGCGCTTCTGGGCCTCGGAGCCGAACTCGAAGATCGGCACCATCACCAGCGAACTCTGCACGCTCATCATCGAGCGGTAGCCCGAATCCACGCGCTCGACCTCGCGCGCGATCAGCCCGTAGCAGACGTAGTTCAGGCCGGCGCCGCCGTACTCGGCGGGAATGGTGGGGCCGAGCAGGCCGAGCGCGCCCATTTCGCGGAAGATCTCGGGATCGGTCTTCTCGTGGCGGAAGGCCTCGAGCACCCGCGGGGCCAGACGCTCCTGGCAGTACGCGTGCGCCGCGTCGCGCACCATGCGCTCGTCCTCGGTGAGCTGCTCGTTCAGGAGCAGCGGGTCGTCCCAGACGAACTGGGCCTTGACGGAAGCCTTGAGCGGAGCGTTCATGGCGAGATCCTTTGGGTCGGCGGACGCGCGGGGCGTCGCAATCGCGAAATTTTAGGTCTAAAGTAAAACGCCGGCAACGGCTGCCTCACCCCTCCGGGTGCAGCAGCGAGACGCCGAGCTGCGCCCGGCGCTTGAGCCACGGGCTCGGACGGTACCGGGGATCCCCGTAGAACGCCTGCAGCGCCTCCAGGATGGCGAGGATGCGGCGCGGACCGATCGCGTCGCCCCAGGCGAGCGGACCCTTGGGGTAGCCGAGCCCGAGCGCGACCGCCCGGTCGAGATCCTCCGGGGTGCAGATGCGCTGCTGCACGATGTCGCAGCCGATGTTGACGATGTGCGCGATCACGCGCTGCGCGACGAAGCCGGGCGAATCGTGGATGACGCTGACCGGGACGCCGTCGCTCGCGAGCAGCGCATGCGCGGCATCGCGCATTGCCGGGCGCGTGACCGGCGTCGTCATCAGGGTGCGCCGCTTGGCGAAGCCGAAGAGCCCGTCCACCGCCACGGTACGCTGCGGGTCGAGCCCGAGCCCGAGCGCCGTCGTGGTGGCGTCGTGGCCGAGGGGGGCGACCAGGCAAAGCGCGTCGGCCGAAGGGCGCTCGCCGCGCTCCGGTGTCGCCCCGAGCTTCGCGCCCAGTTCGCGCAGCGCATCGCCGAATTCGCCGCCGCCCACCCAGACCGGCGGCAGGTCGGCCTGCGGCACGGGCGCTTCCGGCGGGACCTGCGCCTGCCCGTCCACATAGGTGTACCAGCCGCGGTTGCCGGACTTGCGCCCGAGCAGCCCGGCGACGACGCGCTGCGCGGTGATCGGCGACGGGCGGTAGCGCGGTTCCTGGTAGTACTGGTCGTACACCGACTCCATCACCGGGTGCGACACGTCGAGGCCGGTGAGGTCGAAGAGCTCGAACGGACCCATCCGAAAGCCGACCGACTCGCGCAGGATGCGGTCCATTGCGGGGACGTCCGCGATGCCCTCTCGCAGGCACGCGAGCGCCTCGGTGCCGTAGCCGCGGCCGGCGTGGTTCACGATGAACCCGGGCGTGTCCTGCGCGCGCACCGGCGTGTGCCCCATGCGCTTCGCCAGCGCGGTGAGGGCCTCGCCCACCCACGGTGCGGTCATCACTCCGTCGATCACCTCCACCACCTTCATCAGCGGCACCGGATTGAAGAAGTGGAAGCCGCCGATGCGCTCGGGGTGCTTGAGCGTGGCCGCGATGGCGGTGACCTGCAGCGACGAGGTGTTGCTGGCCAGGAGCGCGTCGGCGGCGACGATGCCCTCGAGGTGGGTGAAGAGCTCGCGCTTGGCGTCGAGGTTCTCGACGATCGCCTCGATGACGACGTGGCAGGACGAGAGGTGCGTCAGCACGTGCGCGATGTCGATGCGCGACGTCGCGGCGTCCGCGGCCTCCGTTGACAGCTTTCCTTTCTCCGCGAGGCGCGCGAGCTGTCCGGCGACGTAGTCCCGCGCGGCCGGCGCCGCTTCGGCGCGCGTGTCGTACAGCACGACCTTGATGCCGGCCTGCGCCGCGATCTGCGCGATGCCGCGGCCCATGATGCCGGTGCCCACGATGCCGAGGCGGAGGTCCGAGCGTGCGATGTCGAGTGGCATGGTGCAGGAGGCGAGAGGGCGGGACCGGGAATTCTAGCGCGGCGTTGACGCGTGGCCCGGATTTCCGCCACCATGCCGCAGGAGGCTGTCCGGGACGCGCGGCCGCACGCCGCTCGTGAATCGAAGGCAGCCCACAGGGCCCGCGGTCGGGGCCGTGCAGCGCTTTCCACAGGAGGGTCCCATGTTCAAGCGCATTCTCATGGCGTACAACGGCACGCGCGAGGGGCGCGCCGCGCTGTTCGCATGTGCCGAGGTGGCGAACTTCGCAAAGGCCGACACGCACCTCCTCGCCGTGGCCACCATGCCGTCCTCCATGTTCCTCACCGAGGGGTTCCTGCCCGAGGAGCTCATCGAGGAGGAGAAGAAGCGCATGCAGGAGGTGCTCGACGAGGGTCTTGCGGCGCTCAAGGAACGCGGCTTCAGCGTCACCGGCCACCTCGCCGTCGGCGAGCCGGTGGAGGAGATCTGCCGCGTCGCGAGCGAGGTCGGGGCGGACCTGATCGTCCTCGGGCACAAGCAGAAGCAGAGCTTCGGCGCGCGGTGGTGGCGCGGCTCGGTCGGCGCGACGCTCCTCGACTACGCGCCGTGCTCGCTGCTGGTCGCGATGGCGCCCGAGCCGGCGGGCGCGGCGAAGCGCAATGGGGCGGCCGCCGCGGTCACTTGAGCGAGAACGCGGCGCGCGTGGCGGGCCCCTTGTCCGCGGGAGCCTCGCCACCGACGACGGGCGCGACCAGGAACACCCGGTCCGCCGGCACCTTCGCGGCGTCGACGAGATAGTCCTTGGCGGCCTGCGCGCGGCGGTTGGCGAGCTGGCGCAGGTCCTCCTCGGTGACCTGCGCGTGGGTGATCATGAGATTCTCCATCTCGGGCACCGGGAGGTCCTTGGTGAACCCGATCGCGTTGCGCGGCTTCGGGAACTTCTCCTCGCCGTAGGCGGACTTGAGCAGCGCCACGTACTCCTCCTTCGCGACGGTCACGTCGTCCAGCGACGCCGGCGGCTTGCCTTCGCGGGCGAGCTGCTTCGCCTTCTGCGCCTTCACGCGGCCGTCCACGTAGGCGCGCTTCAGCGCCTCGCGATCCTGCTCGGGCGCGACGCGTCCCGCGACTTCCAGGCGCAGGGCGGGCCGGTCCACCAGCGCCTTGCCGAGGGTATCGAGGCGCTTGCGGTCGTCGTCGTCGAGGCGCGCCGACCCGGCCGCGTACTCCACGTAGGACAGCTCTTCTTTCCCGCCGAATGCCGAGGCGAGCGCCGCGAACGGCGCGGTGATCACCTTGGTGATCAGGTTGACGATGACCCGCACGATGATCCCGCCCACGCTGAACTGCGGGTCGTCCAGCGACCCGGAGATCGGCAGGTCGATGTCGATGACGCCGTTGCGATCCTTGAGCAGCGACACCGCGAGCAGCACCGGGAGCTTGGTCGCGGTCGGGCTTTCCACCTTCTCGCCGAAGGTGAGCTGGTCGAGATAGACGTTGTTCTCCGCGGAGAGCTTGCGGTTCTCGACGAGGTACTTGAGGTTGACGGAGAGCTTGCCCTTCTGGATGCCGTAGCCTGCGTACTTGATGGAGTAGGGCGACAGCGGCGGCAGTTCGATGTCGCGCGCGGAGGCCTTGATGTCGAGGAAGAGGTCGCGCGCGAGCGGATTCACCCGGCCGCCGATCTCGACCGGAGCGGTGTTGTCCACCTTGCCGCGCAGCTCCACGTCGCCCGGCTTGTCGGGGGTGATCTCGGTGACGCTGCCGCCGATGCCGGTCAGGTTCGCGGAGAAGTTCGGCTTGATGAAGAAATCGCTGAAGTTCACGTTGCCGCCCTGCAGCGTGATGCGGCCGACGCGGACGTTCGGCGGCAGTCCCCCCGCGGTGGGCGTGGCGCGCGGCGGGAGCGCGGCGGCCGTCGGTCCGCCCCCGCCGCTCGCCGTGGCGCGCGGCGACAGGTCGTCCACGCTCGCCGCCGTCGCGGGCGGCGCAGCCGCGGGCTTCGGCGCGGACGTCACCGAGGTCGTGGAGGCGCCTTCGTCGCCAGGACGCGCCAGTACGTGCTGCAGGTTGAGCGTCCCGTCCGGGTTGATGATCAGCCGCGAGTAGAAGTCGGCGAGGGCGACTTCCTTCACGTTCACCTTGAGCGGCTCGAGGTCGAAGTCGATGTCGCCCACGAAGAGCGACTTCCACTTCAGCAGGTCGTCGCGGCTCGTCTTGTCCACCGCGCCGAAGTCGGCCAGGGTCACGTCGCCGGCGAACTGCGCGCGCAGGGGCCGGCCCGGCGGCATCTCGACCCGCACCTCACCGCGCGAGGACAGCAGCCCGGAGGTGATCGCGGCGTTGACGTACTCGTCCAGGAGGCGCTGCACCAGTGCGATGTCGATGGTCCGCGCGTCCACCTTGAGGCGCGCGTTCACCGGGTTGATGCCGAAGGGGCCCGATGCGGCGAGCGTCCCCTTGCGGTTCACCGTCACCTTGAGCGCGGCATTGGCCCTGGCGCCGGCCGCAGTCGAGAAGTTCTCGACCGTCGCCTGCAGCGGCTCGAGCGCCAGCGTGAACGGGTCCGCGCGGGTGCGGTCCTCGACGCGGATCGCGTACGCGTCGACCGAAAGCTTCTTCACCTCGACGAGGAACGGCTTCTCCGCGCCGTCCTTTGCGGCCGGCGCACCGGCGGCGGCGTCGCGCGGCGGCAGCAGCCGCTCGAGATCGATGCGTCCGTCCTTCTCGCGCACCGCGCTCAGCCTCAGCGCCTTCGACGTGACCTGGCCGATCGCGAGGCGGCGCTCCACCAGGTCGAAGGCGCCACCGCGCACGTCGAGGCTCGCCAGCTTCAGGAATTCCTGTCGTGCGCGGGGCTGGCGCAACGAGACGTCGGCGAGCGACACCTCGATGTCGTCGAGCGCGAGGTACGGCTCCCCGCCCTTCGCGGCGTAGCGGAAGCGCGTGCCGGCGCCCAGCTGCCCGGCGGTGAGCTCGGCGACGAGGAAGGGCTCGGCGAGCGGCCAGAGGCGCGGCAGCGACACCTTCTCCAGCCGCACCGTGCCGCCGACGTCGAGCGGCTCGAGCGTCGCCTCGCCGTCGAGCGCGATGCGCTCCTCGAGATCGGTGACGGTCGACGCCTCGAACGTCAGCTTCGCTCCGGCCGCGCTCGACACGTTGCGTACCGCCGCGCGGAGGTCGCGGTACTCCAGCTGGATCGGCCGCGAGCCGCGCTCGTCCACGGCGTGGACGAGACCGCCTTCGACCGTCAGCTCGTCGAGGCGATAGGCGACGGGCTTGGCCGCCGCGGGCTGGGCCGCCGGCCCGCCCCGGGCCGGCTCCGGCGCGGTGAAGAGCGGGGCGAGCAGGAACTTCCCGTCCTTGTCGCGCTTCACCCAGACCTCCGGCGAGACCACGCGCACCTTCGCCACCTCGTAGCGGTTCGAGAGCGGCTCGATCGCCGCCAGCTCGGTGGCGACCGATGCCAGGCGCAGCAGCGGTCCCCCGGCGGGAAAGTCGACCGCAATCCCCTTGAGGTCCGTGCGCCCGGCGACGACCACGGCCGGCGCCTTCCCAGCCGGCTGCGCGAACGTGACGTCGAGGTCGAGGTCGAGCTTCGCCGCCTTGAGGTCCACCGGCAGCCGGGTGGGCGAATAGGCGACGAAGGGCACGACGTCGAGATCGGCGAGCTCGAAGTTGAGCGTCGACTCGCGCGTATCGTGGAACGGCTTCGACTTCGCGCGCGCTTCCAGCGGCGCGCCGTTGAGCTTCGCGGAGAAGCGCGGCTCGACGAACACCTCGCGCTGCGAGGGGAGGCTGGAGACGAAGGGCAGTCCCACGTCGATGTCGGTGAGCCCGAGGCGGCGGCTCACGACGCGGTCATCGACCTCGATGCTGCCGTCGAGCACCTCGATGTTGTACACGGCGAAGCGCGCGGGCTCGGCGTCGGGCGGCGCGTCGTTCTTCGGACGCGCGGCGAGGCGCTCCTGGATGTCGGAGAAGTTGAAGCGCGCCGCGGCCGTGCGCACGATGCGCACCTGCGGTCGTGCGAGCTTCACCTGGTCCACCACGGGCGCGAAGCGGAAGAGCGACGTGTACGAGGCGCGCACGTACAGTTCGTCGAAGGTCACGAACGGCTGCGTTCCGTCGGCCTCGCGGATGTTGAACCCGCGCACGGTGAGAGACGGCGCGAACGGATTGACCTTGACCTCCTCGAGCGTCGTGGTGCGCCCGAGTTCGCGCGAGAGGATCTTCTCCGCCTGGGAACGGATCACCGGCGGCGCGATGAAGAAGCCGACCACCGCGACGAGCGCGAGGAACCCCGCCAGCCAGAGGGCGGCACGGCGAAGGCGGGCGCCTGGCGGGCGCCGGGCGGGCGGAGGGGGCGAGGCGGTCATGCGAAGCGTTCCTGTTCTTTCGGTCTTCTCAACTTAGCAGCTTGCGACCGGCGCTTC
The DNA here is from genome assembly GCA_964552535.1 of uncultured Enterobacteriaceae bacterium. Lineage (GTDB taxonomy): Bacteria > Pseudomonadota > Gammaproteobacteria > Burkholderiales > SG8-39 > CAZKHE01. The sequence goes on from CAZKHE010000086.1 coordinate 12,545, forward strand.
ACTCGTCGGACGTGCGGTGCGGAACGAAGACGGTGCCGGACATCAGGCGCCGCGCGGTGCGTCGCATGACGGCCCGCTCGACGTGCCATCCGCCGGCGACGCGCGCCACGACCGCGCCGACCTCCATGCGGCCGGACGTGTGGCCGATCCGCAGCGGCGTTCCCGGAGGAACGGCGCGCGCGACGGACGCCGGCACGGTGCCCGGCAGCGCCGCCGCCGCGGCGAGTGCGACCGACCCGGTGCCGGTGAAGGCGTGATGCAGGCGGCCCATCGAGACGATGCGCGCGCAGAGGTCGATCGACGCGGCGTCGACGCGCTCGCCGGCACTCGACACGTAGCTCGCGGGCGCCGCGACGAACGCGATCTTCGGCGTCGCCGGCCGGTCTCGCGTGGCCGACGTCGCGTCGGGAGCGAGGCGCATGGCGACTGCGGCATGCGCGCGGATGGCTTCGAGCCGGGCGAGCAGCGCGGCGTCGCCGTCCACGGCCGGCGCCAGTTCCGTCGCGGTCAGCCCGACGTCCGCCGCGCGCACGAAGACGGTCGGGTTGCCGGCATCGAGGAGCGTCGCCTCGATGCGCCCGACGCCGGGCACGTCGAGCGCGTCCACGAGCCGGCCGGTGGGCAGCAGGGCGCCGCCATGGGCGCCGCCCGGGTCCAGGAAATCGATGCGAATCTCGGCGCCGGCGAAGGGCACCCCGTCCATGCGGCAGTCCCCCTCGATCACCGGCGCACCGTCGCGCACCGGCACGTGGGCGTCGATGCGCTTGCCGGTGTTCGCCTGCCAGATTCGTACCGTGGTCACGCCCTCGTGCGCCGCCACGAGGCCTTCCTCGATGGCAAAGGGACCGACCGCCGCGACCAGGTTGCCGCAGCTGCCGGAATAGTCGATCAGCGGCGCGTCGATCGCCACCGCGCCGAACAGGTAGTCCACGTCGCAATCGGGGCGGGCCGACTTCGACACGATCACCACCTTGCTGGTGGAGGAGGTGGCCCCGCCGACGCCGTCCATCTGCCTGCCGAAGGGGTCGGGGCTGCCGATCGCGCGCAGCATCAGCCGGTCGCGGGCGCGGGCGTCCGCGGGCAGCACGTCGCCGCGGAAGAAGAGCCCCTTGCTGGTGCCGCCGCGCATCCACGCGGCCGCAATGGCGATCTGCGCAGTCATCGGGGCGGATACTATCAAGCCATGTGGGACCTGTTCTGCGAGGTCATCGACAACTACGGCGATATCGGCGTGTCCTGGCGGCTCGCGCGCATCCTGCACGCCGAGCACCGGATCGGCATGCGCCTGTGGGTCGACGACCTCGCGGCCTTCGCGCGCATCGTGCCGCGCGCCGACCCGCACGCCGCGGCGCAGACCCTCGACGGCATCGAGGTGCGTCACTGGGCCGAGCCGTTCCCGGACGCGGCACCCGGGGAGGCCGTGATCGAGGCATTTGGCTGCCGGCTGCCCGAGCCCTATCTTGCGGCCATGGCACGCCGCCACCCTGCGCCCGTGTGGATCAACCTCGAGTACCTCACCGCGGAACCGTGGGCCGCGGAGTGCCACGGGTTGCCCTCGCCGCATCCGCGCCTGCCGCTCGTGAAGCACTTCTTCTTTCCCGGATTCGACCGGCGCACGGGCGGCATCCTGCGTGAATCCGGCCTGCTGGCCGCGCGCGACGCCCTGCAGGGCCGCCGCGCGCCGGGTCCCCTGCGCGTCTCCGTGTTCGGCTACGAGAACCCGGCCTGGCCGGACCTGCTCGATGCGTGGGCGGGCGGCGCCGAGCCGATCGAGTGCCGGGTGCCCGAGGGTCCGCTCGCGGAGCGCGCGCGCGCCTACCTGGGGGGCGGCGTGGCGGCCGGCGATCGCATGCAGCGCGGCGCGCTCGACCTTTGGGTGCTGCCCTTCTCCGACCAGGCGGGCTACGACCGGCTGCTATGGGACTGCAACTGGAACTTCGTGCGCGGCGAGGACTCGTTCGTGCGCGCGCAGTGGGCCGCGCGGCCGCTGGTGTGGCACATCTACGCGCAGGAGGCGGGCGCGCATCACGCGAAGCTGGAGGCGTTCATGGACCGCTACGAAGCCGGGATGCCGCCGACCGCGGCCGCGGCGTGGCGCGGGCTCATGCGCGCATGGAACGGCGCCCCGCATGCGCCGCAACTGTCGGCGGCCTGGGCGGAGGCGGTGGCACACCGGGCGGTGCTCGACGCGCACGCCGCGGACTGGGCGGCACGTCTTGCGCAGGGGCCGGAGCTCGGGGCCGCTCTGGCGGAATTCGTCCGAGCCAGAGTAAAATAGCGGGCTTTTCGAATCCTTCTTCCCGCCGGTCCGAGCCGCGCGGGCCCGTTCAGGCGACCAGACATGAAAACCGCTCAAGAGCTCCGCGTAGGCAACGTCATCATGCTCGGCAAGGACCCCATGGTGGTCCAGAAGGCCGAGTTCAGCAAGTCCGGCCGCAACGCCTCGGTCGTCAAGATGAAGCTGAAGAACCTGCTCTCGGGAGCCGGCGCGGAGAGCGTCTATCGCGCCGACGAGAAGTTCGACATCGTCCTGCTGGAGCGCAAGGAGGCGACGTACTCCTACTTCGCCGACCCCATGTACGTCTTCATGGACGCCGAGTACAACCAGTTCGAGGTCGAGAAGGACAACATGGGCGATGCGCTCAACTACCTCGAGGACGGGATGCCGGTCGAGGTGGTCTTCTACGAGGGCCGCGCCATCTCCGTCGAACTGCCGCAGTCCCTCGTGCGCGAGATCGAGACCGAGCCGGCGGTGCGCGGCGACACCTCCGGCAAGGTGCTGAAGCCGGCGAAGCTCGTGTCGACCGGCTTCGTCGTGCAGGTCCCGCTCTTCTGCGAGAGCGGTGACCGGATCGAGATCGACACGCGGACCGGCGAGTACCGCCGTCGCGTCACCGGCTGAGCGCCCTCGAGCGACCGCGGCGGGGCCCCATTCGGGGCCCTTCGTTTTTGCGCCATCGCATTTCCCCTGCGCGCTGCGCGGAGTAGAGTAGAAGCATCGCGACGGAGGCAGCCATGGAAGGACGCAAGGTCGATCTCGAACAGGTGAGCGCGCTGGTGGAGGCGCTGGAGCGGGACCTGGAGAAGGTGCGCGCCGGCGCGGGCGACGTCGAGGCGCTGCGGCGCGAGGTCGATGCGCTCAAGGCGGCGCTCGATGCCGACGAGCCGCATCACGAAGGCGTGCGCGAGCGCCTGCACGGCGTGCGCGGGTCGCTGGAATCGACCAAGGACGAGCTGTGGGAGGACGCCGTGATCGGCGGTGACTACCTCTCCCGCATCGGCCGCATGCTGGGCATGTAGGCGCGCTATTTGGTGCCGTAGAGCCGGTCGCCGGCGTCGCCGAGGCCGGGCACGATGTAGCTGTGCGCGTCGAGGTGCGAGTCCACGGCCGCGGTGTAGACCTCGACGTCCGGGTGCTCCTGGTGGAAGCGGGCGATCCCTTCCGGCGCCGCCAGCAGGCACACCGCCTTGATCGCCGTCGCGCCCAGTTCCTTCACCCGCGTCACCGCGGCGGCGAGCGAATTGCCGGTCGCGAGCATCGGATCGATGACGATCACCAGCCGCTCGTGCAGGTCCTGCGGCATCTTCAGGTAGTACTCCACCGGCTGCACCGTCACCGGGTCGCGGTAGAGGCCGATGTGCCCGACGCGCGCCGACGGAACGAGATCCAGCATGCCGTCGAGCATGCCGTGGCCGGCGCGCAGGATCGGCACGAAGCACAGCTTCTTCCCGGCGAGGATCGGCGCGTCCATTTCCGCCAGCGGCGTCTCGATGCGCTCGGTGGTGAGCGGCAGGTCGCGCGTCACCTCGTAGCAGAGCAGCGTGCCGATCTCCCGCATCAGCTGGCGAAAGCCGGCGGTCGAGCGCTCCTTGCGGCGCATGAGCGTGAGCTTGTGCTGCACCAGCGGATGCTGGACGACGACGACCGGACCGGGCATGGAGTCGACTCGGGGCGTGATGGCGACCGCCGATTCTATGCCCCCGAGGGAAAAGGCAGTCCGCGCGGTCCGTGTTCCGGACCGCGGCGCGCATGGCGCAGGCGGGCGGCGGCGTGCCGCCGCCGCGCGGCTACTTCTTCTTGGCCTCCGCCTTCGAGGTGCGCCGCAGGTCCGCGGCGTGGGCCCGCTTGTAGGTCTGGATGTCGACGAAACGGCCCTTGCTGTCGCGAACGGCGTACAGCTTGGTGCCGGAGACGCTGCGGTGGGTGGTGCGCTTCATGTGCGAATCCCTCCAGTCCGGGTCGGCTTCGTGTCGAGCCGACCGGAGTGTAAGGGGGCGGGAAGCGATCTGGGCGCTGGCCGGTTCCGACCCGCGAATTCACCGGCCGAGCGACGGCGCCGTCACTCGGTGAAGAACTCCTTGACCTTCTCCATCCACGACTTGGCGCGCGGGTTGTGGCGCTCGCTGTGCTTCTCCGTGGCCGCCTCGAACTCGCGCAGCAGTTCCTTCTGCTTTTCCGTGAGGTTCACCGGCGTCTCGATGACCACGTGGCAGAAGAGATCGCCGTGGCTGCTCGAACGCACGCCCTTGATGCCCTTGCCGCGGAGACGGAACGCCTTTCCGCTTTGCGTCTCGTGCGGAATCCGGATCTTCGCGCTGCCGTCGAGCGTGGGGATCTCGATCTCGCCGCCGAGCGCGGCGGTGGTGAAGCTGATCGGCATCTCGCAATGGAGGTCGTCGCCGTCGCGGGTGAACACCGGGTGCTGCTTGAGGTGGAGCTGCACGTAGAGGTCGCCGGGCGGACCGCCATTCATGCCCGCTTCCCCTTCGCCGGCGAGGCGGATGCGATCGCCTTCGTCCACCCCGGCCGGAATCTTCACCGACAGGGTCTTGTGGGTCTTGACCCGGCCCGCGCCGTGGCAGGTCTGGCACGGATCGGCGACGATCTTGCCGCTGCCGTGGCAATGGGGGCACGTCTGCTGGATGGAGAAGAAGCCCTGCTGCATGCGCACCTGGCCCTGCCCGTGACAGGTGGGGCAGGTCTTCGGCGAGGTGCCCGGCTTCGCGCCGGTGCCGTTGCAGGTCTTGCACTCCTCGGCCGTCGGAATCCGGATCTTCGTCTCGGTGCCGTGCGCGGCCTGCTCCAGCGTGATCTCGAGGTTGTAGCGCAGGTCCGCGCCGCGATAGACGCCGGACCGCGAGCGCCCCGCGCCGGCGGCGCCGCCGAAGATTTCGCCGAAGATGTCGCCGAACGCATCGGCGAACGAGCCGTAGCCCGCGCCGGCGCCCGCGCCCATCGTGGCGTCCACGCCGGCGTGGCCGTGGCGGTCGTATGCCGCGCGCTTCTGCGGGTCGGAGAGCACCTCGTAGGCCTCCTTCGCCTCCTTGAAGTGCTCCTCGGCCTTCGGGTTGTCCGGATTCCGGTCCGGATGCCACTTCATCGCGAGCTTGCGATACGCCTTCTTGAGGGCGTCCTCGTCCGCGTCGCGATTGACGCCCAGCACTTCGTAGTAATCCCGCTTAGCCATGAACGACCACCGCTCCCCAACAAGCAAGGCCGGATTGAGCGACGGCAGCGCCGCCGCTCGAATCCGGCCAGTTAGACGTCACGCGCCGCGACGCCCGCTCCTTCGCCAGCGCTCAATGCGCGTGACGTCTAATCACTTCTTGTCCTTCACCTCGGTGAACTCCGCGTCGACGACGTTATCGTCGGCCGGCTTCTTCCCGCCGCCAGCCTGCTGGCCGCCGCCGGGTTCACCGCCCGCCGCGCCGCCCGCCGCCGCCTGCGCATCGGCGTACATCTTCTCGCCGAGCTTCTGCGACGCCTGCGCGAGCGCGGAGGTCGCCGACTCGATCTTCGCCTTGCTGTCGGACTTGATCGCCTCCTCGAGGTCCTTGATCGCCGCCTCGATCTTCGACTTCTCGTCGGCCTCGATCTTGTCGCCGTACTCGCCGAGCGACTTCTTCACCGAGTGCACCATCGCGTCGGCCTGGTTGCGCGCCGTGACGAGCTCGAGCTTCTCCTTGTCCTCGGCGGCGTGCGCCTCCGCGTCCTTCACCATGCGCTGGATCTCGTCCTCGGAGAGGCCGGAGTTCGCCTTGATGGTGATCTTGTTCTCCTTGCCCGTCGCCTTGTCCTTCGCCGAGACGTGCAGGATGCCGTTCGCGTCGATGTCGAAGGTGACCTCGATCTGCGGCATGCCGCGGGGCGCCGGCGGAATGCCCTCGAGGTTGAACTGCCCGAGGCTCTTGTTGCCCCCCGCCATGTCGCGCTCGCCCTGGAGCACGTGGATGGTCACCGCCGACTGGTTGTCGTCCGCCGTCGAGAAGACCTGGTTCGCCTTCGTCGGGATGGTCGTGTTCTTCTGGATCAGCTTGGTCATCACGCCGCCGAGCGTCTCGATGCCGAGCGACAGCGGGGTCACGTCGAGCAGCAGGACGTCCTTCACCTCGCCCTGCAGCACGCCACCCTGGATCGCGGCGCCCACGGCCACCGCCTCGTCGGGGTTGACGTCCTTGCGCGGCTCCTTGCCGAAGAACTCCTTCACCTTGT
>CAZKHE010000087.1:0-19018 GCA_964552535.1 uncultured Enterobacteriaceae bacterium
AGCCTCTTCGCGTCGCACGCGCCAATCCTGCGGAAAGTCGTCCACGCGCACGACCCGGTCCCGCAGCGACGCCGCACGCGTGAGCTGGTCGCGCTCGGCGGCGGTGATCACGTTCGCCGCGACCGCGGCCTGCACGAGCTCCGCAGGCGCGCGGCCGGCGATCGTCTTCGCCTTCTGCGCGGCGCGGATCTTCGCCTCGATCGCCTCGGCGGCGATCGCTGCCTCCATCGCCGCGTCGATCACCGCGAGCGTGTCGTCGCGTTCCGGCGTGCCGACGTACATGCCCGCGGTGAGGCGGTCGCGGGTGGCCGAGGGGGCGATGAGGAGCTGGGCCACCTTCTGGCCGAGCCGGTCGGAGGGCACGACGTACGGGCGGCCCAGCGGGAAGATCACGGCGCGCAGCAGCGCGGCGACGAGGCGGCTCGGGTAGTTGGACAGCACCCCTTCGAAGGCATTCTGGGCGCGGAACATCGCGTCCCAGATCGCCCAGTCGAGCAGCGGCTTGTCGGCCTGCTGGCGGCCCTCGTCCTCGTAGCGCTTCAGCGCGGCGGAGGCGAGATACATCATCGAGAGGATGTCGCCGAGGCGCGCGGAGAGCTTCTCCTTGCGCTTGAGCGAGCCGCCCATCACGAGCATGGACACGTCCGCGACGAACGCGAAGGCGCTGGAGAACCGCGTGAGCTGCTGGTAGTAGCGCCGGTTCTCCGGCGCGACGTTGGCCGGCACGCCGACCCAGTGCGAGCCGGTCAGGCCCATGAAGAACGCGCGGAACGCATTGCGGACGGTGAAGCCGATGTGACCCCAGAACGCCCGGTCGAAATCGCGCGACGCCTTGGCGCGGTCGGCCTCGCGGGTGGCCTGCATCTCCTTCAGCACGTACGGATGGCAGCGGATCGCGCCCTGGCCGAAGATGATCAGGCTGCGCGTGAGGATGTTCGCGCCCTCGACGGTGATCGCCACCGGGATCTGCTGGTAGGCGCGGCCCATGAAGTTGCTCGGTCCGAGGCAGATCCCCTTGCCGCCCTGGATGTCCATGGCGTCGTTGACCACGATGCGGCCGCGCTCGGTGAGGTGGTACTTGACGATGCCGGAGATGACCGACGGCTTCTCGCCGAGGTCGACCGCGCCCGCCGTCATCGTCCGCGCCGCGTCCATGATGTAGAGGTTGCCGCCCATGCGCGCCAGCGGCTCCTCGATGCCCTCGAACTTCCCGATGGCGGTCTTGAACTGGTTGCGCACGCGCGCGTAGGCGCCGGTGCCGCGCACCGCGAGCTTGGACAGCCCGGTGGCGGAGGAGGGCAGCGAGATGCTGCGCCCGGCGGCGAGGCACTCCATCAGCATGCGCCAGCCCTGGCCGGCCATCTTCGGGCCGCCGATGATCCAGTCGAGCGGCATGAACACGTCCTTGCCGGAGTTCGGGCCGTTCTGGAACACCGCGTTGAGCGGGTTGTGGCGCCGGCCGATGTTCACGCCGGGGGTGTCGGTCGGCACGAGCGCGCACGTGATGCCGAGATCCTCGGTCTCGCCGAGCAGGTGCTCCGGATCGTAGAGCCGGAACGCGAGGCCGAGCACGGTGCACACCGGTCCGAGCGTGATGTAGCGCTTCTCCCAGGTCACGCGCATGCCGAGCACCTCGCGGCCTTCCCAGATCCCCTTGCACACGACGCCGAAGTCGGGGATCGACGCGGCGTCCGAGCCGGCGTTGGGATTGGTGAGGCCGAATGCGGGCAGGTCGAGGCCCTTCGCGAGGCGCGGCAGGTAGTGGTTCTTCTGCTCGTCGGTGCCGTAGTGCAGGAGCAGCTCGGCCGGGCCGAGGGAGTTCGGCACCATCACCGAGATCGCCGCGGCGCTGCAGCGCGTGGAGAGCTTGGTGACGATCTGCGAATGCGCGTACGCGGAGAATTGCTTCCCGCCGTACTGCTTCGGAATGATCATGCCGAGGAAGCCCTTGTCCTTGATGAACTGCCACGCGTGCGGCGGCAGGTCGCCGAGGTCGTAGGTCTCCCAGTCGGTGACCATCGCGCAGAGCTGCTCGGTCTCGTTGTCGAGGAAGCTCTGCTCCTCGGGCGTGAGCGCGGGCCTCGGAGCGGCGAGCAGCTTCTCCCAGCGCGGCTTGCCGGAGAAGAGGTCGCCATCCCACCAGACCGTACCGGCGTTGATGGCGTCGGCCTCGGTGGGCGACATCGGCGGCATCACCTTGCGGAAGACCGCGAGCACGCGATCGCTGATGAGCGGACGGCGGACGGCCGGCACGCCGATCACGAGCGCGATGGCGGCGACGAGCGCCGCAAGCACGAGCAGGAACGTCGTCATGGTGCTACTCCTCGGTGAAGCCTGGGGCTCTGGCCGCGCGCCTCGTTCGACGGGTGTCGGGCCGTGGATTTGATGGGCGTGACCGCTGCGCCCGCAGGCGCGGCGTCCAGGTCGGGCAGGGGCGCCTGCAGCCCGGCGACGAGGAACGGGGCCAGCCGGCGCAGCAGGCGTTCGTCATCGTGCGCGCGGCTGCCCGCGGCCTGTCCCGCGGCCGCCGGATTCAGCTTGCCGATGAGCTTCCACGCATCCGCGCCGGCGAGCGTGTAGGCCAGCGCGCCCATGGTGAAGTGCAGGCGCCAGGACAGTTCCTGGCGTTCGATTCCGGGCAGGGCGCGCGCGAACGCGTCCTTGAACCGCGCCATGGTCGGTGCGTAGCGTTCCGAGAGAAAGCCGCGCAGCGCCGGCGAGGGATCGACGTAGGCGCGGCCGAGCAGCCGCAGGAAATCGACGCCGCCGCGCCGCGGGTCGCGCGCGATGGCGAGCGCCGGCATGAACAGGGCGGCCAGGATGCGGTCGCACGAGAGCGTCCGGCCGGCCGCGTCGGCCTCGTCGCGGTCGAGCTGGGCAAGCCGCTCGGCATGCAGCCCGTCGAGGCGGCGCGCGAGCATCGCCTGGAAGAGGCCTTCCTTCCCGCCGAAGTGGTAGTTCACCGCGGCGAGGTTCGCGTCGGCGGCGGCCGTGATCATCCGGCTCGACGTGCCGTCGTAGCCGTGCTCGAGGAAGAGCCGCTCGGCGGCGTCGAGCAGTCGGTCGCGCGTGTCCTGCCTGGCATCCATCGTGGGCAAACTCTCCCGAACGGGGGTTTCAAACGAACGTTTGAATGCTGCGGGGCGCCTGGAGCCGGGTCAAGCGTCGTGGTAGAGGCTGCGCTCTACCGCAGTGCGGGATCGCGGCGTTTGCAAACGAGGGAGCGCGCCCCGACCTACAATCCGGTTCTGCTTTCGCCGGATGTCCCCCTTGCAACACGCCGCCCCGGCCGCTGCCCCGGCCGCTCCCGTCGCCGGCTCGCCGCCCGCCCGCCGCAACGAATGGCGCACGGTCCGCCTGCTCCTCCCGTACCTGTGGGAGTTCAAGGGGCGGGTCGTGATCGCGCTCGTCTTCCTGACCGCGGCGAAGCTCGCCAACGTCGGCGTGCCGCTCGTGCTGAAGGACATCGTCGACGGGCTGGACAGCGCGGCGGCGGTGCTGGTGCTGCCGCTCGCGCTGCTCCTCGCCTACGGCCTGCTGCGCTTCTCGACCGTGCTCTTCGGCGAGCTGCGCGACGTCGTGTTCGTCCGCGTCGCGCAGCGCGCCATCCGGCGCGTCGCGCTCAACGTGTTCCGCCACCTGCACGCGCTCAGCCTGCGCTTCCACCTGGAGCGCCAGACCGGCGGCGTGTCGCGCGACATCGAGCGCGGCACGCGCGGCATCTCCACGCTGCTCTCGTACATGCTGTTCTCCATCATCCCCGTCATCCTCGAGTTCGGCCTGGTGGCGGCGGTGCTGTACGCGAAGTTCGACTGGCGCTTCGTCGCCATCACCTTCGGCGCGGTCGCGGTCTACATCACCTTCACCGTGCTGATCACCGAGTGGCGCATGGAGATCCGCCGGCGCGCCAACGAGCTGGACTCCAAGGCGAACACGCGCGCCATCGACAGCCTGCTCAACTACGAGACGGTCAAGTACTTCAACAACGAGGAGTACGAGGCGCGCCGCTACGACGAGAACCTGCAGAAGTACGAGTCGGCGGCGGTGAAGAACGAGGTCTCGCTCGGCCTGCTCAACATCGGGCAGAGCTTCATCATCGCCATCGCGCTCACGTCCCTCATGGTGCTCGCGGCGCAGGGGGTGGTGGCGAAGACCCTCACGCTCGGCGACCTCGTGCTGGTGAACGCGCTGCTCATCCAGCTCTACATTCCGCTCAACTTCCTCGGCATGGTGTACCGCGAGATCAAGCAGGCACTCATCGACATGGACCGCATGTTCAGGCTGCTCGAGGAGAACCGCGAGATTGCCGATTCACCCGATGCGGTGCCGCTGCTGCCCGGTCCCGCGACCGTGCGCTTCGCGCACGTGGATTTCTCCTACGAGCCGAAGCGCCAGATCCTGCACGACGTCTCCTTCGAGATGCCGGCCGGGTCGAAGGTGGCGGTCGTGGGGCACTCGGGGTCGGGCAAGAGCACGCTCGCGCGGCTGCTCTTCCGCTTCTACGACATCTCCGGCGGCCGGCTGGAGATCAACGGCGTGGACATCCGGAAGCTGCAGCAGTCCGGCCTGCGCGCCGCGATCGGCATCGTCCCGCAGGACACCGTCCTCTTCAACGACACGGTCCTCTACAACATCCACTACGGCCGGCCGGACGCCACGCCGGAGGAAGTGATCGAGGCCGCGAAGGCGGCGCACATCCACGAGTTCATCGAGTCGCTGCCGGACCGGTACGAGACACGCGTCGGCGAGCGCGGCCTCAAGCTCTCCGGCGGCGAGAAGCAGCGCGTCGCGATCGCGCGCGCGATCCTGAAGAACCCGTCGATCCTGATCTTCGACGAGGCGACGAGTGCGCTCGATTCGCGCACCGAGGGCGCGATCCAGGACGAGCTCGACCGCATCGCGCGCGGGCGCACCACCCTGGTGATCGCCCACCGGCTGTCCACCATCATGGACGCCGACCAGATCCTGGTGATGGACCACGGCCGCATCGTCGAGCGCGGCACCCATCGCGAGCTGGTGGAGGCGGGCGGCGCCTACGCGCAGATGTGGGCGCTCCAGCAGCAGGAGGAGGCCGCTGCCGCGCCGCCCCCGGCCTCCGCACAGGCGTTGGCGGCCGGAGCGGCGCCGTGAGGCGCGCCCCGTCCCTCGACGGCATTCCCATGCTGTCTCAAGGGCTTAGCCGCTTCCGGCCGGATGACGGTGTCAGGAATTGCTCACCCGCCGCTCTAAAATTCTCGCGTATGTCCCTATTTTCGTTGCCTCAAGCCGAAATCCGCCGATACACTTCCTGGCCTTGGGAGTCGGGGAAGCACAACAATGAAGGCGGGCGGTCGGAAGGGATTACTGGCATTGGCGCGGGCGTCCGTCCTGGCGCTCTGCCTGGGCGCGGCCTCGGCGTCGTTCGCAAACGCGCTCGCCCTGCGCGACGACGAGCCGGATGCGCTCAAGTCCGCGACCGTGCTGGTGGTGGACGAGCAGACCGGCGAGGTGCTCTACGGCAAGAACACCGGCGTGGTCGCCCCGATCGCCTCGATCACCAAGCTCATGACCGCGATCGTCACGCTGGATGCGAATCTCCCGCTGGACGAGCGGGTCACCATCACCGAGGACGACCTCGACACCTACAAGGGCACGCGCTCGCGGCTGCCGATCGGCACCACGCTGACCCGCGCCGAGATGCTGCACCTCGCGCTGATGGCGTCCGAGAATCGTGCCGCGTCCTCGCTCGGCAACAGCTATCCGGGGGGGCAGGGCGCGTTCGTCGCGGCGATGAACGCGAAGGCGGCGGAGCTCGGCATGAAGGACACGCGCTTCGTCGAGCCGACGGGCCTCTCGAGCGAGAACGTCTCCAGCGCGCAGGACCTCGCCAGGCTCGTCGCCGCCGCGAACGGCTATCCGCTCATCCGCGAGTACTCCACCTCCACCGGGTACGAAGTGGAGATCCGCGGGCGCCGCGTTGCCTTCGCCAACACGAACGGACTGGTGCGCTCGGGCGACTGGGACATCGGCGTCTCCAAGACCGGCTTCATCCGGGAGGCCGGCCGCTGCCTGGTCATGCAGGCGCGCGTCGCCGCCCGCTCGGTGATCATCGTGCTACTCGACTCCTGGGGCACGTTCACCCGCATCGCGGATGCGGCCCGCATCCGCGCGTGGCTGGAGCCGGGATACGCGCTGCCGGCCCCCCCGCCCACCGCGCGCAAGGCGTCCGGCAAGGCGACGGTCAAGCAGGTCGCGAAGACCGGGAAGGGCAACGCCAAGGCGACGAAGGGCAGCAGCGGCCGCGTCCAGGTGCAGCTGAAAGCACCCAAGCCGCGCTGAGGCGCGCATGACGACGCCCGCCGCCGCGCCGGGCGTCGTCAGGTTCTACAACCTGCTCACCCCGCAGACCTCCTTCCGCGACGACGTCCTCGCCGGCCTCGGCCTGCCGCAGAAGGCCATTCCGCCGAAGTACTTCTACGACGAGGCGGGCGCGGCGCTCTTCGAGCGCATCTGCGAGCTGCCGGAGTACTACCCGACGCGCACGGAGATGGCCATCATGCGCGACTGCATCGGCGAGGTCGCGCGGCTGCTCGGGCCGGACATCGAGCTCGTCGAGTTCGGCTCCGGGGCGGGCATCAAGACCCGCCTGCTCATCGAGCACTGTCGCCCGGCGCTCTACCTGCCCGTGGACATCGCCGAGCCGCAGCTTCGCGCCACCGCGGCGGCGCTGGCCGCCGACTTCCCGTGGCTGAACGTGAGCGGCATCGTGGCCGACTTCGCCGCGCCCCTCGCGCTGCCCGACTTCGTGGTGCCCACCCGTCGCCGGGTGGTCTACTTCCCCGGCTCCACCATCGGCAACTTCACGCCCGAGGAGGCCCTCGCGTTCATGCAGCGCTGCCGGGAGCTCCTCGGTCCGGGCGGCATCCTGCTCATCGGCGTGGACCTCAAGAAGGACAAGGCGGTGCTCGATGCCGCCTACGACGACGCGCAGGGCGTGACGGCCGCGTTCAACCTCAACCTCCTCCATCGCATCAACCGCGAGCTCGGCGGCGACTTCGTGGTGAAGCGGTTCCGCCATCTCGCGTATTACGACGCGGCGAAGGGCCGCGTCGAGATGCACCTGGAGAGCGGCTACGCGCAGTTCGCTCACGTCGCCGGCCAGCGCTTCGACTTCCGGCCGGGCGAGACGATCCACACCGAGATCAGCTGCAAGTACGACGTCGACGAGTTCCAGGCGCTTGCCGCCCGGGCGCGCTTCCACGCCGAGCGCGTGTGGATGGATCCGCAGCGCCTGTTCTCGGTGCATGCCCTGATGGGGGTGTAGCGCGCCCGGCAGGCTGCGCCGGACTGCGGCACCATGGCGTTTTCCGGCTGAACGAGGAGACCGTCGTGAAGACCCTGGTCGACCAGCTCGCCAACTATGCCGCCTACCACCGCGATCGCCGCAACATCGCGACGCACTTCGTCGGCATCCCGATGATCGTCGCGGCGGTCGCGATCCTGCTCGCGCGCCCCAGCGCGGAGTGGGCCGGGATCACGCTGTCCCCCGCCGCGCTGGCGGTGGTGCTCACCGTCGCCTACTACCTCGCGCTCGACCTGCGCTACGGCCTGGTCATGGGCGTGCTGTTCGGGCTCGCGCTCGGGGCCGGTCACGCGGCGGCCGCGTTGCCGACGGCGTGGTGGCTCGCGCTCGGCGTCGGGCTCTTCGTGGTCGGCTGGGCGTTCCAGTTCGTCGGGCACCACTACGAGGGCCGCAAGCCCGCGTTCGTCGACGACCTCGTCGGGCTCGTCATCGGACCGCTCTTCGTGGTCGCCGAGGTCGGTTTCGCGTTCGGCCTGCGGCGCGAGGTGAACGCCGCGATCGAGCGCCGCGTCGGGCCGGTCCGCGGCGCTGCCCGAGACGCGGCGGCTCACTGAGCCCGCCGGGAACGGACCTTGCGTCCGGGCCGGTGAGTGGCAACCGGTCCGGAGTCGGCAATGGACATCACGCGGCGCGAATTCCTCAAGCTTTCGGCGGGTGCGGGCAGCGGGAGCGCGCTCGGCGGCCTGATCGCCGCCGGCGCGAGCCTCGCGCCGGCGCGTGCCCGTGCGCAGGAACTGCGCATCCGCGATGCGAAGACGACTCCGAGCGTCTGTCCCTATTGCGCCGTGGGCTGCGCCACCCTCGTTCACACCGTCGAGGGCCGCATCGTCAACATCGAGGGCGATCCGCGGAGTCCGCACAACGAGGGCACGCTGTGCCCGAAGGGCGCGGCGACCTTCCAGCTCCACGTGAACCCGAACCGGCCCACGCAGGTGCTGCACCGCGCGCCCGGGGCCATCGAGTGGGAAATCTGGGACCTCGACCGCGCGATGGCCCGGGTCACCGAGCTGGTGAAGAAGACCCGCGACGAGACCTTCGTGGAGAAGTTGCCCGACGGCAAGATCGTCAACATGACGCCGGCCATTTTTTCCCTCGGCGGCGCCACCCTGGAGATCGAGTTCAACCACATCCACCAGAAGCTGATGCGCGGGCTGGGGATCGTGGCGATCGAGAACCAGGCACGAATATGACATAGCTCCAGCGTCCCCGGTCTGGGGACGAGGTTCGGCCGGGGGGCCGCGACCATGTATCCGCGCAGCATGGCGGATTCCGACTGCGTGGTCGTGATGGGCTCCAACATGGCCGAGAACCACCCCGTGGCCTTCCGCTGGCCGATGAAGGCGAAGGTGGAGAACGGGGCGAAGCTGATTCACGTCGATCCGCGCTTCACGCGCACGAGCGCCGTCGCCGACATCTACGCGCCCATTCGCGCGGGCGCCGACATCGCGTTCCTCGGCGGCGTGATCCGCTACGTGCTCGCCAGCGAGCGCTGGCAGCAGGATCCGTTCTTCCGCGAGTGGGTGGTGAACTACACCAACGCGGCGACCCTCATCAGCGAGGACTTCAAGGACACCGAGGAGCTCGACGGCGTCTTCTCGGGCCTGATGGAATACAAGGGCGGACGCGCCGAGTGGCCGTACAACGCGCTGACCGCGGAATACAAGAGCGACAGCTGGCAGTACGCGCGCTCCGCGCCGGTCGGCGACCAGGGGCGGGTCGCGAACACCGCGCAGTCGGGCGAGACGAGCGACACCAAGTCCGGCCCGAGGCCGGGCGCGAACGGCGAGGACTCGCGCCCGCCCTTCGACGATCTGGTGAAGCGCCTGGCCAAGCCCACGCCCCAGTCCGATCCAACCCTGCAGGACCCGCGCTGCGTGCTGCAGATCGTCAAGCGCCACTACAGCCGGTACACCCCGGAGATGGTCGAGCGGGTCACCGGCTGTCCGCGCGAGACGTTTCTCCGCGTCGCCCAGACGATCCTCGACAACTCGGGCGCCGAGCGCACCACCTCGTTCGCCTACGCGGTGGCGTGGACCCAGCACACCTACGGCGTCCAGATCATCGGCGCCTGCGCGCTGCTGCAGCTCCTGCTCGGCAACGCCGGCCGTCCGGGGGCGGGCGTGATGGCGCTGCGCGGCCACGCGTCCATCCAGGGCTCGACCGACGTGCCTACCCTGTACCACTCGATCCACGGGTACATGCCGCATCCGACCGCGCTCAAGGCGCACGACACGCTGGGCGACTACCTCGGCCACGAGACCCTGCCGACCGGCCTGTGGGCAAACATGCCCAAGTACGTGGTGTCCTATCTCAAGTCGATCTGGGGCGACGCGGCGACGCCGGACAACCAGTTCGGCTGGGACTGGCATCCGAAGATCCTCGGCGACCATTCGCACATGGCGACCTTCGCCGCGATGAACCAGGGCGCGGTGAAGGGCATGTTCTGCATCGGGCAGAATCCGGCGTCCTCGCTCAATGCGCGCCTGGAGCGCGCCGCGATGCGCAAGCTCGAGTGGCTGGTGGTGCGCGACAACTGGGTACAGGAGACCGCGCAGTACTGGAAGAACGCGCCTGAGGTGAAGAACGGCGAGGTGCGGCCGCAGGACATCGGCACCGAGGTCCTGTTCTTCCCGTCGACGCAGGTCGCTGAGCTGGACGGGACGTTCACCAACACCCAGCGCTTGCTGCAGTTCCACCACAAGGCCGCGGAACCCCCGGGCGACTGCCGCAGCGACACCTGGTTCACCTACCAGCTCGGCAAGCGGCTGAAGGCCGCGTACGCGGACTCGACCCTGCCCCGCGACGAGGGCTTCAAGCGGATGCTCTGGGAGTACGAGCACGAGGACGAGCACGAGCGCAAGGTCGGCGAACCCTCGGCGAACAAGATCCTGAAAGAGCTCAACGGCTACTACTCGGCCGATCCCGCGCGCCATGTAAGCGGCTTCGGGGACCTGAAGGACGACGGCTCGACGGCCTGTGCATCCTGGATCTATTCGGGCGTGTTTCCCGCGCCGGAGAAGAACCTCGCCGCGCTGCGCGAGCCGGACAAGCCCGGCCAGCGCGGCGCCCATCTCAACTGGGGCTTCGCCTGGCCGGCCAACCGCCGCATCATGTACAACCGCGCCTCCGCGGACCCCAGCGGAAAGCCGTGGAGCGAGCGCAAGAAGTGGGTGTGGTGGGACGAGGCGGCCGGCCGCTGGACCGGCTACGACGTGCCCGACTTCACGCCCACGAAGCGGCCGGATTACCGCCCCGAGGACGGGGCGATGGGCATGGACGCGCTTTCCGGGACCGACCCGTTCATCCTCAAGCCCGACGGCAAGGGATGGCTCTTCGTGCCGAACGGACTGGTCGACGGGCCGCTGCCCACGCACTACGAGCCGGTCGAATCGCCGGTCAACAATCCGCTCTACAAGCAGCAGGCCTCGCCGGTGTTCAAGCACTGGCAGGACCCGGGGAATCCACTCATCACCCCCGGAGACCCCAAGTTCCCCTACGCGATCACCACCTACCGCCTGACCGAGCACTACCTCGCCGGCGCGATGAGCCGCTGGCTGCCGTGGCTCGCCGAGCTGCAGCCGGAGCTCTTCATCGAGATCAGTCCCGAGCTCGCGGGCGAAAAGGGCATCGCGAATCTCGACTGGGTGCGCATCAGCACGCCGCGCGGCGCCGTGCGCGCGAAGGCGCTGGTCACGCGGCGCATGCGGCCGTTCATGATCGACGGCCGCCGCGTCCACCAGGTCGGCATGCCCTGGCACTGGGGCTACGAGGGCATCGTCACCGGCGACATCGTGAACGAGCTCACGGCGCTCATCGCCGACGCCAACGTGTCGATGCACGAGGGCAAGGCGTTCGCCTGCAACGTGGAGCGCGCCTAGCGCGCCCGACCGAGAGGACCGGAACATGGCCGAACCGATGGGGTTCTTCACCGACACGACGGTCTGCATCGGCTGCAAGGCCTGCGAGGTCGCCTGCAAGGAGTGGAACCAGCTTCCAGCCTCCGACGGCGGGCGCCCCGAGCTGAGCGGCGACAGCTACGACAACACGCGCCGCCTCGACGGCATCCACTGGCGCCACGTCAAGTTCGTCGAGCAGTTCACCGAGGACCGCAAGGACGGCCGCTGGCTGCTCATGAGCGACGTCTGCAAGCACTGCGTGCAGGCCGGCTGCCTCGAGGTATGCCCGACGAACGCGATCATCCGCACCGAGTTCGACACCGTGGTGATCCAGTCCGACGTCTGCAACGGCTGCCGCACCTGCATCGCCGCCTGCCCGTTCGGCGTCATCGACATCAACCCCGCCTCGAACACCGCGCAGAAGTGCACCCTGTGCTACGACCGGCTGCAGGGCGGCATGGAGCCGGCGTGCTCCAAGGCGTGCCCCACCGACTCCATCGTGTTCGGGCCGGTGAAGGACCTGCGGGAACGCGCCACCCGGCGCGTGGCGCAGCTGCACGACGGCGGCGAGAAGCGCGCGTACCTGTACGGTGCCGACGAGAAGATGCTGGGCGGCCTCAACTCCTTCTTCCTGCTCGTCGACCAGCCGGAGGTGTACGGGCTGCCACCGGATCCCAAGCTGCCGACGCGCAACCTCGTCACCAGCTCGGTGTTCTCGGTGCTGGGCGCGCTCCTCGTGGGTGTGATCGGCATCTTCAACCTGCGCGATCGGCGCGCCGGCGAGCGCGAGGAGGCGTGAGGCGTGGACGCCCCCTCCAGCACCTTCTTCACCGCGCCGCCCGACTGGGGCTGGCTCATCGTGCTGTACTTCGTCTTCGGCGGGCTGGCCGGCGGGTGCTACCTGCTTGCCACGCTGATCGACCTGTTCGCCCGCCCGCAGGACCGGCCCCTCGCGCGCATGGGCTATTTCATCGCGCTGCCGTGCATCGTCGTCAGCGGCGTGCTGCTGCTGTTCGACCTCTCCCGGCCGGACCGCTTCTGGCACCTCTTTCTCGAACGGCACACGCTCATGCCGATGTGGAAGTCCTGGTCGCCGATGTCGACGGGATCGTGGGCGCTGCCGCTTTTCGGCTTGTTCGCGTTCCTCTCGTTCCTCGGCGCGCTGGGGGAGTCGCGGCACGGGGCGCGGGGAGGTCTGTCGCGGCTGCGTCCCCCGGGCGCGCTCGGCGCGGTGATCGGCGTCCTCGGCAGTCTGCTCGGGTTGTACGTGGCCGGCTACACCGGCGTGCTGCTCTCCGTCACCAACCGCCCGGTGTGGGCCGACACGACGCTGCTCGGCGCGCTGCTCGTGGTGTCGGCGGTCTCGATCTCCGCGGCGCTCATGGTCCTCCTCGGGCGGCAGCGGCACCGGAGGTCGCCGGCGGTTCTCTCGCTGCACCGGATCGACGCGCAGCTGCTCGTCGTGCTGCTCGTGATCACCATCGCGATGCTCGTCTCGCTCGGTGCGGTGGCGCAGGGATTCCTGCGGCCGCTGCCGCTCCTGCTGCTCCTCTTCGCCGTCGGAATCGGCATGGTGGCGCCGCTGCTGCTGCACTGGCGCAGCGACCGACTCGGCGAGCACAACCTCACCGTGGCAGCGATCCTCGTCCTCGCCGGCGGCTTCATCCTGAGGACCCTCGTGGTGTTCTCGGGGGACGGCATCGTCGGATGAGGCCCGCGCTCCCGCTTGCGATGGCCCTCGCCGCGCTGATCGCCGCCGGCTGCGCGAGCCCCGAGGCCGACCGCGCGCGCGGCGGGGGCCCCGGCGCCGATACCGGCAACCGTGGCGACGTCCTGATGATGCACGAGGGATCGCGGCCGTTCTTCGGCACGCCGCGAGTGGTTCCCGGAGACCACGGGCCCATCGAGCCTGCACAGCACGCGCACGAGCTGAGCCTGCCGTCGCGCAGCGCGCGTGAATAGCCTCGACGCCCTCGGACGCCGCAATCCGGAGTGGGCTCCGTGGCTCGGGGTGCTACGCAGGGCACTCGATGCCGCGGGCGACCCGGCCTGGAACGCGATGGTCCCGGACGTCAAATCGCACGGCGGGCACGGTCGGCCGATGCTCGATGGTGCGACGGTGCGCCTCGACCGGGCGCTGCTGGAGCCGTACTGCAGCAGTCTGCGCGGGGCCCTCGATGGGGACTGCGCTGCCGTGCCGGCTATGGCGATCTTCCGCACCGCATTGGGAGGGGACGAACCGGGATTGGACGAGCTGGGACGCGCGGCGCGCGCGCGACCGGATGCGCTCCGCGCCGTCGCCGGACTGCTGACGCTGCCGTTCCTCCAGGCCTGCAGCCGCGCATGGTCGGAGGCGGCGCGCGTGGCGGATCCGGTCGGGT
This sequence comes from uncultured Enterobacteriaceae bacterium, assembly GCA_964552535.1. Lineage (GTDB taxonomy): Bacteria > Pseudomonadota > Gammaproteobacteria > Burkholderiales > SG8-39 > CAZKHE01. Next base: position 13,620 of record CAZKHE010000087.1, read on the forward strand.
GGTGCCCGGTTTGCGGCGGTTGGCCGGCCTTCGCCGAGGTGTGCGGGGTGGACCGCGCGCGGTGCGCGCGCTGCGTGCGCTGCGGCGCGGCCTGGCCGGCGCAGCCCTTGCGCTGCGCCTATTGCGGCGAGAGCGATCACGCGGCGCTCGGCACGCTGCAGGCGGAGAGCGCGACGGCGCCGGCGGGGATCGACGTCTGCCATCGCTGCCGGGGCTACGTGAAGGTGCTCAACACCCTTAGGCCGGGCGCGCCCGCGCAGGTGCCGCTCGACGACCTCGCGAGCGTCGAGCTCGATCTCGCGGCGCTCGATCGCGGCTATGCCCGCCCGCCGGGCATCGGCCACCGGCTGCGCGTGACGCTCGAGTGAGCGCGAGCCCGGCAGAAGTGTGCGCGGCGCTGCTCGCCGCCCTCGAGAGCGCCGAGGGGCGCCGGTCCGCGCGCAAGCGCGACCAGGTGCCGGATGCGATCGGCCTCGCGGCGAAGCACGCGCTCCTCGCGCGCGTGGTGGCGGAGCGGCCGCCGCGCGAGGCGTTCGAGGCCTGGCTGGTGGCGTACGCCCAGCGCGAGGACGGCTTCGGCTATCCGGGCACGGCCGCGGCAATGGCCCGTGCCGTGCACGACGAGTGGCAGCTCGCGCAGTCGATGGCGGGCTTCGCGGCCTGGCTGGCGCAGGGGGCGCCGAGCGACGACCGCACGCGCCGCGATGCCGACGGTGCCGCTAGTCGAGGAGCGCCATCAGCGCGTTGAGATCGACCGGCTTCAGCAGGTGGTGGTCGAAGCCTGCTTGCTTCGCGAAGGCGCGGTCGGCCGGCTGGCCGTAGCCGGTGAGCGCGGCGAGGACGAGCGACTGTCCACCGGGGGCGGCGCGCAGGCGGCGCGCGAGCTCGTAGCCGTCCATGCCCGGCAGGCCGATGTCCAGGATCGCAAGCTGCGGTGCCGAAGCGGCGGCGCGGTCGAGCGCCTCCTGGCCGTCGTAGGCCACCGTCACGTCGTGGCCCTCCAGCGTCAACAGCTCCGCGAGCGTGTTCGCCGCGTCCTTGTTGTCGTCGACGACCAGCACGCGCTTCGCGCCGGGTGCGCTCTCCGCCGGGACGTGCGGAGCCGAAGCCGGTTCCTGCGGGGCCAGCCGCGCGATCGGCAGCGAGACGCAGAAGCGGGCACCGCGGTCCCGCCCGTCGCTGTGCGCCTCGACCTGCCCGCCGTGGATCTCCACCAGCCGCTTCACGAGCGCGAGGCCGAGGCCGAGGCCGCCCTGGGAGCGGTCGATGGAGGGCGCCACCTGCGCGAACGGGGCGAAGAGCTGCGGCAGGTCGGCCGGATCGATGCCCACGCCGCTGTCTTCCACCACGGTGACGACCCGCTCCTCCCGCAGCGCCACGGAGAGGGAGATGCGGCCGCCAGGGGACGTGAACTTCGCGGCGTTGTGCAGCAGGTTCTCCAGCACCTGCTGCATGCGGGCCGGGTCGGCCTCCACCTGCAACCGCTCGCGGGGCATGTCGACGGCCACGTGCTGCCGCTTCTCGGCGAAGATCGGCTGCACCGACTCGAGCGCGCCGCCCGCGATGTCCTGCATCGCCACCAGCTCCTTGGCGAGGGAGACCTGCCCGCGGCTGATGCGCGCGACCTCGAGCAGGTCGTTGACCAGGTGCGTGAGCTGGCGCGTCTGGCGCAGGCCCATCTCGACGGTGCGCCGGGCGGTGTCGTCGAGCTGCGGATCGCGCAGCAGCAGGGTGAGCCCCATGCTGAGCGGCGCCAGCGGATTGCGCAGCTCGTGCGCAAGCATCGCGAGGAAGTCGTCCTTCTGCCGATCGGCGGCCTTCAACGCGTCCTCCATCCGCTTGCGCTCGGTGATGTCCTGCGCCGCCGCGAGGATCAGGCGCGTGCCCTGCACGTCCATCGCATGGGCCGAGACCAGGACGTCGTGCAGCTCGCCTGCCTTGTCGCGATGGACGGTCTCGACGTGCAGCGGCGCGCCGTGCGCGATGCCTTTCAGCATGCCGGGCAGCACGTCCGGGCCATGCCTGGCGTTGATGTCCGCGATGCTCATGCGCTCGATCTCGTCCACCGTATACCCGAGCTGCGCCGCCCCCTTGGCATTGCAGCCGAGGAACCGGCCGGTGCGCGGCTCGACGACGTAGAACGCCACCGGCGCCCACTCGAACAGCACGCGGAACTGGCGCTCGGTGTCGAGGAGCGCGGCTTCCGCGGCGAGGCGCTGCGTGATGTCGACCACGGACACGAGAATCTCGCCGCGCCCGTCCCCTCGGCCGTCGCCGCCGAGCGGGTTCAGCCCCACCTCCACCGGGAAGGTCGATCCGTCCCGCCGGCGCGCGAGCAGCTCCCGGCCCGCCCCCATGGGGCGCGCGGTCGGCGCGGCGAGGTAGCTCTGACGGAGGCCCGCGTGGCGCTCGCGGACGTTCTCGGGTACGAGGTCCTCGATCCGCAGGCCCAGGAGGTCGTCGCGGGCATGGCCGAATATGCGCTCTGCCTGGCGGTTGACCAGCAGGATCCGGCCCGCCGGATCGCTCACCAGCATGGCGGAAGGCGCGGCCTCGAGCACTTCGGTGAGCCGCCGCTCGCGGTTGACGAGACGCGTCTGGGCGTCGACGAGCGCATTGCGCTGCGCCTGCAGGTCGTCGATGGCGCGGTTGCGCAGGTGGACCACCCAGCTGAATGCGCCGCCTGCGACGAGGAACACCGCGAGCCGTACGGCCTCCGCAGCGCTGGGCGGGATGGGGGAGCCGTACGGCGGCACGAACAACGCCTCGCCCACGAAGCCGCTTGCCGCGGTCGCCGCAAGCCCCGGCCCGAGCCCGCCATAGAGGGCAGCCAGCATGGGCGCCATGAGCAGGAGGATGAGCGGGGCGATCTCCCCGAGCACCGGGCCCAGTGCCGCCCGCGTGCCGAGCGCGGCGGCGGTGATGCCCGCGGCGAACCCGTATGCGGCCGCCGGGCCGGGAGGCGAGCGGCGTGCTGGCGGCCCGGGTTGACCCGGGTAGGCGACGGCGGGCGAGGGCATCTTCAGGTGACGTATTGGTGAAATCGGCGCACCGGCTGCCCGCACAACTGCAAGCGGCATGCCGGTGCGCGTCCTCCGGCGGCGCGCACCGGCCTGGACCGGGCTAGAATGGCCGCGAGAGCCGCAGAAAACGGTCAGGGAGGAGATCCGATGCTTCGCGTCCCGCTTTGCCTCGCGCTCGCCGCGCTCGCGTGTTCGACCGCTCTGCATGCGCAGGACTACAAGCATCTTTCCCTGCGCCTGGACGGGCGGGAGGTGGCGCTGCCGGCGTCGACCGCGCGCCGCATGGCCGGGCTCGCGCAGGAGATGATGAGCCGCTGCGGACCGAACACGCTGCTCCACCGCGACAACTTCGGGGCGGCGGCCGCGCGCGCCGAGGCGCGCTGGAAGACGACGGACGCGGCGGCCTCGCGGCTGCACGTGGTCTACGCGCAGCCGTTCGACACCCGCTCGCTGCTGGGCGGGAAGGTGCCGGTGAGCGAGGTGCTGATCGGCTTCGACCAGGAGGGCCACTTCGTGGGCCCGGACTTCTCGCGCCACGACCGCGTGACGGTCGAGCACATGGCCTGCGACTACCTGGCCTCCCTCGAACTCGCGTGCCTCCCGGAGCTGCGGCCGTTCATGCCGGCCGCGCATCGCGACACCTGCGCGAGGCTCGAACGCGGCGCGGACGGCCGCATCGTCCTGCCGCCGCCGGACATCGCGCCCTCGTGCAGCTGAAGGCGCGCCGGGGCTGACGGAGCTTCAGCGGCCGACGGCCTGCATGCGCTCGCGCACGGCCGCGGGCAGCGCGGCGGTCCACTGGGCTTCCTCACCGGCGCCGGGCAAGGGCTCGCCGTACTCGGCGATCTGCTGGGCGGGCACGTCGACGAGGTACACGGCGACGTGGCTCTTCGGCATGTCGGCGACCGTCGCCGCCGCGTCCATCATGCCCGTCAGCAGCCGGCTCTTCTGCTCGGCCGTGCGGCCGTCGCGGATCTGGCCGTGGATGAAGACGCGGTCGCCCGCGAGCGGCTTGCCGCCCATGAAGTAATTCCCTTCCTTCACGTCCACGAAGAGGACCTGCGCGAAATAGGGCGGCGCGCCGGTCACCTCGCAGTGCACGCGGGTGATCTCGCTCGCAAGACGGTTCTTCTGCGCCTGCGACAGGCGATCCTCGTGCGTGGTCACGACGTAGGTGGGCATGCGTCCTCCTCGGTGTATGGGCCCCGCGTGCGGCGCGTGGCGGCGCGGCCAGTATAGCGGCCGCGGGGGCGGCGCGAGGCGAACGATCGCGGCGCGCGCTCAGCCGAAGAGCGGCAGGTTCTCCGCGGCGAGCACGGCCGGTTCGTGCATCGCGTCCTCCTCGCGCACCAGCGTCCCGACCCGCACGCCCATCAGGCGCAGCCGCCGGTCGAAGACGATCCGCTTCAGGCAGCCGCGCACCGCGTCGCGGATCACCGCCGGATCGCGGGTGGCCCGATCGAGGGTGACGTCGCGCGTGACGATGGCGAAGTCGGCGTACCGCAGCTTCACGCCGATGGTGCGCCCGAGGTAGCCCTTGCGCTCCAGATCGCCGGCCACCCGCTCGCACAGCCCGAGCAGGATCCGCGTCAGCGCCTCCCGGTCTCGGCGCTGGTCGAGGTCGCGCTCGAACGTGGTCTCGCGGCTGATCGATTTCGGCTCGCGGGCCGTGACCACCGGCCGGTCGTCGCGGCCGTGCGCGGCGTCGAGCAGCCACTGCGCATAGCGCGTCCCGAAATGCGCGGCCAGCGTCGCCGGCGGCGTGGCGGCGAGGACGCCGATGGTCTCGATGCCGAGCGATCGCAGCCGGGCGTCCGCGCGCGGGCCGATGCCGTTGATGCGCCGCGCCGGAAGCGGCCAGACGCGCGCGGGGACGTCGTCGTGCGCGAGGACGGTGATGCCGTCGGGCTTGTCGAGCTCCGAGGCGATCTTGGACAGCAGCTTGTTCGGGGTGATGCCGATCGAGCAGGAGAGCCCGGTGGCGCGGCGCACGTTGTCCTTGATGCGCGCGGCGAGCTCGCGCGATTCGCCCGGCACGTCGGTGAGGTCGATGTAGATCTCGTCGATGCCGCGGTCCTCGATGCAGGGGGCGATCTCGGCGACGGCGGCCTTGAAGCGGCGCGAGTAGCGGCCGTACGCCTCGAAGTCGGCGGGCAGCAGGATCGCGTCGGGCGCCAATGCCGCCGCCTTCATCAGCCCCATGCCGGAGTGCACGCCGAAGGCCCGCGCCTCGTACGTGGCGGTGGTCGCGACGCCGCGCCCGGCGTACTCCGCGAGGCGCATGAACTCGCCGCGCGCTTCGGCGGCGGACGCGCGGCGGCGGCCGCCGCCGATCACCACCGGCACGCCCTTGAGCTGCGGATAGCGGAGCAGCTC
>CAZKHE010000088.1:0-18971 GCA_964552535.1 uncultured Enterobacteriaceae bacterium
CCGTAGCCGGTGGTGTTCTTCATGCGGTACTTGTGACGGATGCGCGCGGCGAGCGCCGGGTCCGCGTGCACCCGGGCGGCGAGCGCGGCGAGGCCGTCGAGCAGCGCCGCGTGGCTCGCGCGGAACGCCGCGACGCTCGCCGGATCCTCGGTGTCGAGCACCGCGCCGTCGGCCAGCACGACGCGCATGCCGGCGAGGGTGTGGTAGCTGTTCTGCCGCGTGCCGCAGCACATGCCGCTCGCGTTGTTGGCGGCGATGCCGCCGATCATGGCGGCGTCGATGGACGCCGGGTCCGGCCCGATCTTCCGGCCATGCGGCGCCAGCCGGCGGTTGACCGCCGCGCCGACGAGGCCCGGCTGCAGTCGCACGGTGTCGGCACCGGGCCGGATCTCGCAGCGCCGCCAGCCATCGCCGAGGAGCACCAGCACCGAGTCGCTGATCGCCTGGCCGGAGAGCGAGGTGCCGGCCGCGCGGAAGGTGAGCGGCAGGCCGAGCGCCCGACACTCGGCAAGCACGCGGATCACCTCCGCCTCGTGCTCGACGATCACGACGAGCGCCGGCACGAGCCGATAGAAGCTCGCATCGGTGCCGTAGGCAAGGCGCCGCAGCGGATCGGTCACGAGCCGCGCCGCGGGGATGTCGCCGGCCAGGCGCTCTCGCAGAACGTCGTAGGGTGCCGGCGCGGTACCCAATCCCGCCTCAGGTCGGCTCGGGCTCCATGCGGATCGCGCCGCATGGACATTCGGAGGCGCAGAGGCCGCAGCCCTTGCAGTAGTCCAGGTTGAAGCGGAAGCGGTTGCCCGGCCCGAGCTTGACGACGGCATTGTCCGGGCACACGCCGTAGCAGTTGTCGCACTCGAAGCAGTTGCCGCAGGACAGGCAGCGACGCGCCTCGAACAGCGCGTTGGTCTCGTCGAGCCCCCCCTGCACCTCGTCGAAGGTGTCGCGCCGGCGCGCGGCGTCGAGCATCGGGCGCACCGTCTTCGGCGCGTCGGCGTAGTACCAGGGATTGAGCAGGTCGTAGCGCGCGATCTCGTGCTTGGGCGGCGGCGCGTACACCGTGCCGCGCAGCCACGCATCGACGTGCCGCGCCGCCTTCTTGCCGTGGCCGACCGCCACGGTGACGGTGCGTTCGCTCGGCACCATGTCGCCGCCCGCGAAGAGGCCCGGCAGCCCGGTCATCATGTCCGCGCCGACCTGCACGGTGCCGTCCTGCACGTCCAGTCCGGGTACGCCTTCGAGCAGCGAGAGGTCGACGTCCTGGCCGAGTGCGAGCACCAGCGAATCCGCCTCGAGCGTCTCGTACTCCCCGGTCGGCTGCGGGAAGCCCTTCTCGTCGAGCCGCATCTTCTCCACGGTGATCGCGCCGGCGTCGCCCATGCGCTTGATGGTCGAGAGCCACTTGATCATGACGCCTTCGGCGAGCGCGTCGTCGACCTCGAAGTCGTGCGCCGGCATCTTCTCGCGGGTGCGGCGGTAGACGATCACCGCCTCGGTCGCGCCCAGTCGCTTGGCGGTCCGCGCGACGTCGATGGCGGTGTTGCCGCCGCCGTACACCACCACGCGCCGCCCGAGCAGCGGCTTGTCGGCGCCCTCCATGCCGCGCAGGACCTGCACGGCGTCCAGAATCCGGGCGGCCTCGCCGGCGGGGATGTAGGCCCGCTTGGCGATGTGCGCACCGACCGCGAGGAACGCGGCGTCGTAGCCCTGGGCCATCTCGGCGCGGATGTCGGTCACCTTGCGCTCGAGCTCGAGCGCCACGCCCAGGTCGAGGATGCGCCGGATCTCGGCGTCGAGCACGTCGCGCGGCAGCCGGTACTGCGGAATGCCGAAGCGCATCATGCCGCCGGCCATCGGGCCGGCTTCGACGATCTTCACGGCGTGACCGAAACGGCGCAGGTGATAGGCGGCGGAGAGCCCCGAGGGGCCGGCGCCGACGACGAGCACGCGCTTGCCGCTGTCCGGCGCAGGCGGATCGAAGCGCCAGCCGCGCTTGATGGCCTCATCGCCGAGGAAGCGCTCGACCGCGTTGATGCCCACCGACTCGTCGAGCTTCCCGCGGTTGCAGGCGCTCTCGCAGGGGTGATAGCACACGCGGCCCATCACGGCCGGCATCGGGTTGTCCTGCACGAGCTGCCGCCACGCGGCCTCGTAGTCGCCGCCCTCGGCGTGATACAGCCAGCCCTGGATGTTCTCGCCCGCGGGGCAGGTGGCGTTGCACGGCGGCAGGCGGTCGACGTACGCCGGGCGGATCGTTCGCCACGACCCGGTGCGGTTGGCGAGGCTCGACCCGACGTCCAGGGTGATCGCGAAGGGCTTGTCCATCTAGTCGTCCAGCAGCTTGAAGCGCGCGATGTTGCGGTCGGCCGTGGCCTGGATCTGCGCCAGCCGGGCCTCGTCGCGCTCCGGGGCGAAGAGATGCGCGAAGCGCTTCTGCAGCCGCAGGTACTCGTCCACCGGTACGCGGCGGCGGATCTTCGTGGCCGCTGTCACCTCGCCGTACTCCGCCTCGTAGAGCGGGAACAGCCCGGACTCCACCGCCATGCGGGCGACCTTCACCGTGTCGGCGGGGGCGGCGCCCCAGCCGAGCGGACACGGGACGTGGATGTGGATGTAGCGGGCGCCGTGGACGGCCATCGCCCGCGTCACCTTGGCCTCCAGGTCGCGCAGGTTCGCCACGCTAGCGGTCGCGACGTACGGAATGCCGTGCGCCATGGCGATGACCGGCACGTTCTTGCCCGTCCCGGCGACGTTGCCCGGCTGCGTGCCGACGGCCGGCGTGGTCGCGGTGCGCGCGGCCGGCGGCGTGGCGCTGGAGCGCTGCACGCCGGTGTTCATGTAGGCCTCGTTGTCGTAGCAGATGTAGAGCACGTCGTCGTTGCGCTCGAACATCCCCGACAGGCAGCCGAAACCGATGTCGGTCGTGCCGCCGTCGCCGCCCTGCGCGATCACGCGCACGTCGTGGCGGCCCTGCACGCGCATCGCCGCGGCCACGCCGGACGCCACTGCGGCGGCGTTGCCGAACAGCGAGTGGATCCAGGCGACCTGCCACGAGGTTTCCGGGTACGGGGTCGAGAACACCTCGAGACAGCCGGTCGCGTTCACCGCGATGATGCGGTTGCCGGTCGCCCGCATCGCCGCGTCGATGGCGTAGCGGGCGCCGAGCGCCTCCCCGCAGCCCTGGCACGCGCGGTGGCCGGAGTTGAGCGCGTTCGTGCGCGCCGCGTCCGACTGCACCGAACGCTGGCTCGGGTCGAGCAGCCGGTTGCCGACGGTGAACGTGCCGGTCTGATAGAACTTCACGGGCGCGTTCATCAGCCGATCCTCGATGCGACGGTACCGAGGCTGCGCAGGATGGCCTCGGCAGTGGGCCCGGTGCGCCCGCCCTGCAGCTCACGGTCGAGCTCGCGCGCCACGACCGCCTCGTTGAGGTCCAGGAAGGTGACCGGTTCGAGGGTATCGCGCGTCGCGGCGTCGAAGAGCTGTTCGAGCGACTTCTGGGTGATCGCACGGCCCCCGAGCCCGCAGATCACCGTGTACCCGCGCAGCGCGATGCCGGAGAGGGACTTGCGGACGCCGTCGGCCAGGATGCCGCCGAGGCCGACGGCGAGGCTCTTCTCGAGCACCACCACGCGCCGCGCCTGCTGCAGCACCGCGCGAAGCGCGGCGAGCGGGAAGGGCCGGAACGCGCCGATGCTCACCGACCCGATGCGCACGCCCCGCGCACGCAGCGCATCGACCGCCTCCTGCACCGTGCCGTTCACCGACCCGAGCGCCACGACGATGGTCTCCGCATCCTCGGCGCGATAGGTCCGCAGCAGGCCCCCGGACGCCCGGCCGAACCGCGCCGCGAACTCGGCGGCGAGCTGCGGGATGAGCTCCAGGGCGCGGAGCTGCTTGTGATGGGCGAGGTACTTCACCTCGGTGAACGCCTCCGGTCCCACCATCGCGCCGATGGTCACCGGCTCGTCGGGATCGAGGACCTGGCGCGGCGCGAACGGCGGCAGGTAGGCATCGACCTCCGTCTGGGTCGGGACGTCCACGCGCTCGTAGGCGTGCGTGAGGATGAAGCCGTCCATGCACACCATCACCGGGCAGGACAGGGCCTCCGCGAGTCGGAACGCCTGGATGTGCAGGTCCAGCGCCTCCTGGTTGGTCTCGGCGAACAGCTGGATCCAGCCGGCGTCGCGCATCGACATGCTGTCCGAGTGGTCGTTCCAGATGTTGATCGGCGCCCCGATGGCGCGGTTGCCGATGGTCATGACGATCGGCAGGCCGAGCCCCGCGGCGTTGTACACCGCCTCGGCCATGAAGAGCAGTCCCTGGCTGCTCGTCGCCGTGTACGTACGCGAGCCGGCTGCCGAGGAACCGATCGCCACCGAGAGCGCGGCGAACTCCGACTCCACGTTGATGAACTCGCAGCCGGCGAGCTCGCCCGCCTTCACCATCTCGCCGAGGCCCTCGACGATGTGCGTCTGGGGCGTGATCGGATAGGCGCAGATGACCTGCGGGCGGCACAGCGCGACCGCCTCGGCCACGGCGCGCGAACCTTCGACCTGCTTAAGCACGGGCGGCCTCCGCGCGCTGCGCCGCCAGCGCGTACGCCTCCTCGGCGGCACGGACGTTGGCCTCCGCCACCTTCGGCGGGAACTTGTCGCGGATGGCCGCGATCACCGATTCGAGCCGGATCGCGCCGGTCATGGCGGCGAAGCTCGCGAGCAGCGGGACGTTCGGCACCGGTCGGCCCACGTGCTTCATCGCGAGCTCGCTCGCCGGGCAGGAGCACATGCGGAAATGGTGGAAGTCGTGCGCCAGCTCGCCGAGGCCGAGCGCCTCGAAGCTGCGCGTGGAATTGAGCAGGATGTACCCATCGGGTTGCAGGCCGTTGAAGAGATCCACCTGGTGCAGCAGCGTCGTGTCCTGCACGATGAGCGCGTCGGGGGCGGTCACCGGCTCGCGCAGCCGGATCGGACGATCGTCGATGCGGCAGAAGGCCATCACCGGCGCCCCCATGCGCTCCGAGCCGAAGCTCGGGAAGGCCTGCGCGTGCCGCCCTTCGAGAAAGGCGGCGACCGACAGCATCTCGGCGCCGGAGACGACGCCCTGTCCACCGCGACCGTGGATGCGAACCTGGAACATTGGACGTGTCACGCCTCCTCGGAGGCACATCCTCCGCACCGCGTCCCCCACCCTGTTGACCAAGATCAACGGCGAGCGAAGTCCCCGCGCGCCACGCCCTGTGAATCAGCATGGGCTAATGCACTGTAACGGAGCGTGTATCAACAAGCGGGCGAAACTTGACGCTCGTCAAAGCTGGCTCTTCGATGCGGCGCACACTCCGACCGTGCAATCGAAACGGGGATGACGGGCATGCAGACGGGCAATCAAGTGATCGCGGGCGTCGGCCTCGCCGATCGGACGCGCCGGAGCCGCTGGCCCGCACGCATGGATCTCGCGCAGAGCCTCACCGGACTCGCGCTCGGGCTGTTCATGTGGGGCCACATGTTCTTCGTGTCCACGATCCTCGTGAGCAAGGACTTCATGTGGGCGGTCACGAAGATGTTCGAGGGCTACTTCTTCTTCGGACGCGCCTTCCCGGGGATCGTGTCGGTCATCGTCTTCGCCGTGCTGGCGCTCGTGGTCGTGCACGCGTTCCTCGCGATGCGCAAGTTCCCCGCCAACTACCGCCAGTACCGCACCTTCATCGGCCACAAGAACCTCATGCATCACGGCGACACGACGCTCTGGTGGGTGCAGGTGGTGACCGGCTTCGCGCTCTTCTTCCTGGCGAGCGTGCACCTCTACCAGATGCTGATGCATCCGGGGCTCATCGGGCCGCTGGAGTCAGGCGAGCGGGTGTGGTCGGGACGCTGGTGGCCGATCTATCTCGTGATGCTGTTCGCCGTCGAGCTGCACGGCGGGATCGGGCTCTACCGGCTCGCGGTGAAGTGGGGCTGGTTCATGGGCGACGACGCGGAGACCGGGCGCCAGCGCCTGAAGACCCTGAAGTGGGTGCTGACCGTGTTCTTCCTCGTGCTCGGCCTGGTCACGCTCGCCGCGTACGCGAAGATCGGCTACGACAACCGCCACGCCACCGGCGAGCGCTACACGCCCGCGTGGCTGCAGAACCCGCCGCAGGGCCAGCCGCCCTTCTGGTGGCCATCCTGGCTGAAGGAGGCCCGGTAACATGAACGTGATCTACACCGACGTGCTGGTGATCGGCGGCGGCCTGGCCGGCCTGCGCATGGCGATCGGCGCGAAGCGCCGCGGCTACGACACCATCATCCTGTCGCTCGTCCCCGCGAAGCGGTCGCACTCCAAGGCGGCGCAGGGCGGCATGCAGGCGAGCCTCGGCAACGTCATCAAGGGCGAGGGCGACAACGAGGACGTGCACTTCGAGGACACGGTGCGCGGCTCCGACTGGGGCGCGGACCAGGACGTGGTGCGCATGTTCGTCAACACCGCGCCGAAGGCGGTGCGCGAGCTCGCCGCATGGGGCGTGCCCTGGAGCCGCGTGCAGCGCGGCGACCGGACCGTCATCATCAACGGCCAGAAGGTCGTCATCACCGAGCGCGACGCCGCGCACGGGACGGTGGCGCAGCGCGACTTCGGCGGCACGAAGAAATGGCGGACCTGCTACGTCTCCGACGGCACGGGCCACGCCATGATCAACACCGTCGCCGACCGCGCGATCGCCGAGAGCATCCCGGTGCACGAGCGCACCGAGGCGCTCGCGCTCATCCACGACGGCCGGCGCTGCTACGGGGCGGTCGTGCGCGATCTCGTCACCGGCCGGCTCACCGCCTACGTCGCGCGCGCCACCGGCATCGCTGCGGGCGGCGCCGGTCGGCTCTATCGCGTGACCACCAATGCGGTGATCTGCGAAGGCATCGGCCACGCGCTCGCGCTGGAGACGGGCGCCTCCGCGCTCGGCAACATGGAAGCGGTGCAGTTCCACCCGACCGGCATCTTCCCCGCCGGCATCCTCGTCACCGAGGGGTGCCGCGGCGACGGCGGCCTGCTCAAGGACGCGGACGGCCACCGCTTCATGCCCGACTACGAGCCGGAGAAGAAGGAGCTCGCCTCGCGCGACGTCGTGTCGCGGCGCATGGAGGAGCACATCGCCAAGGGCAAGGGCGTGCAGAGCCGCTTCGGCGAGCACATCTGGCTGGACATCACCCTGCTCGGCGAGCACCACATCAAGCACAACCTGCGCGAGGTCTACGAGATCTGCCACTACTTCCTCGGGGTGGACCCGACGAAGGACATGATCCCGGTGCGGCCGGCGCAGCACTACACGATGGGCGGCGTACGCACCAAGCCCTCGGGGGAGAGCCCGACGCTCGCAGGCCTCTTCGCCGCCGGCGAAGCCGCGTGCTGGGACATGCACGGGTTCAACCGCCTCGGCGGCAACTCCGTGGCCGAGACGGTGGTGGCCGGCATGATCGTCGGCGAATCGATCGCCGACTTCTGCGACCGCAGCGAGAACGCCGTGAGCGTGCCCATGGGCCTCGTGCAGGAGTTCATGGACCGCGAGCGCGCCAAGCTCGCCGGCCTCCTGCTCGGCAACGGGACCGAGGACGCGATGGCGCTGCGCGTGCGCATGCAGGAGATCATGACCGCGAAGGTGGGGATCTTCCGCCGCGGCAAGGACCTTGAGGAAGCGGTCGCGGAGTTGCAGAAGCTGATCGTGCGCAGCCGCAACATCGGGGTGAAGTACAAGGCGGAGGGCGCCAATCCGGAGCTCGTCGCGGCGTACCGCACGCGCATGATGCTCAAGGTCGCGATGACCATCGCCTACGGCGCGTTCGTCCGCACCGAGAGCCGCGGCGCCCACTACCGCGAGGACTACGCGCGGCGCGACGACGCGCAGTGGCTGAAGCGCACCCTCGCCACCTGGGCGCGGGACGAGGACACGCTGCCCACCCTCTCCTACGAGCCCCTCGACGTGAAGCGCATGGAGCTGCCGCCCGGCTGGCGGGGCTACGGCGCGAAGAACCACATCGATCACCCCGACACGGCCGTGCGCCAGCAGGAGATCGACGCCATTCGCGCGCGGATGCAAGGCGCGCCGCGCGTCGAAGTGCAGGCGGCACTGATGCCCTACGAGCATCTCCTGCCGCCCCGCTTCCGCGGCCCCAACGAGCGCGTCGACGAACCCCTGGCCACTTCCGCCACGGCGGGCGGCACGCCCGCGCGCAAGGAGGCAGCGCTGGCCTTGTCCCCCTCCAAGGAATAGCAATGAGCGAGCATCGCAAGCTGGTCTTCAACATCCTCCGCTACAACCCGCAGCTGCCGGGCGACGTCCCGCGCATGCAGCGCTACGAGCTCGAGGAGGCGGACGGGATGACGCTGTTCATCGCCCTGAACGAGCTCCGCGAGAAGCAGGATCCCTCGCTGCAGTTCGACTTCGTGTGCCGCGCCGGCATCTGCGGGAGCTGCGGGATGATGGTCAACGGCAAGCCCGACCTCGCCTGCCGCACGCTCACCAAGAATCTCGGGCCGGAGATCACCCTCGCGCCGCTGCCGGTGTTCGAGCTCATCGGCGACCTGTCGGTCAACACCGGCAAGTGGATGCGCGGCATGAGCGAGCGTCTGGAGACTTGGGTCCACATGACCACGCTCGAACCGGACCTCACGAAGATCGAGCAGCGGATGGAGCCGGAGCTCGCCGAGGACATCTATCTGCTCGACCGCTGCATCGAGTGCGGCTGCTGCGTGGCGAGCTGCGGCACCGCGCGGATGCGCGAGGACTTCGTCGGGGCCGTGGGCCTCAACAAGGTCGCCCGCTTCCGTCTGGACCCGCGCGACGGCCGCACCGACGAGGACTACTACGAGGTGATCGGCGACGACGACGGCATCTTCGGCTGCATGTCGCTGCTCGCCTGCCACGACGTATGCCCCAAGGACCTGCCGCTCTCGACGCAGATCGCATTCCTGCGCCGGAAGATGGCGCGCAAGGCGTTCGAATAATCATAAACGACGGCCAGGAGCCGGTTTCATTGAGAGAGAGGTCGCCATGACCACCGCTGTCGCCAACCCCGCGGCTGCACCACAGTCAGCCGCATCCCCCAAACCCCATCACGGCGTGCCCCTGTGGAAGGCCGTGCTACCGTTCGCGGTCGCCCTCGTGATCGCGCTCATTCCGCCTCCGACGGGGCTGCCGCAGCACGCCTGGTACTTCTTCGCCATCTTCGTCGGCGTGATCGTCGGCCTGATGTTCGAGCCGCTGCCCGGCGGTGCCATCGGCTTCATCGGCGTCACCCTCGTCGCGGTGCTGTCGCCGTGGGTGCTGTACTCGCCCGCGGAATTGGCGAAACCCGGGTTCAAGTCGTTCAATGCCGCGCTCACCTGGGCGCTCTCCGGGTTCTCGAACACGACCGTCTGGCTCATCTTCGCCGCGTTCATGTTCGCCCTGGGCTACGAGAAGACGGGCCTCGGGAAGCGCATCGCGCTGATGCTCGTGAAGGGCATGGGGCGGCGCACGCTCACGCTCGGCTACGCGGTCGCGATCGCCGACACCGTGCTGGCGCCCTTCACCCCCTCGAACACCGCACGCAGCGCGGGCACGGTCTACCCCGTGATCCGGAACCTCCCGGGGCTGTACGACTCGAAGCCGAACGACCCTTCGGCGCGTCGCATCGGCTCGTACATCATGTGGGTGGCGATCGCCACGACTTGCGTGACGAGCTCGCTGTTCCTGACCGCGCTGGCCCCGAACCTGCTCGCAGTGGAGCTGGTGAACAAGACCGCCAAGGTGAGCTTCACCTGGATGGACTGGTTCACGGCCTTCGCGCCGGTGGGGATCCTGCTCCTCGCGCTGATTCCGCTCCTCGCATACTGGCTCTATCCGCCTGAGGTCAAGCAGGGCGAAGAGGTGCCGAAGTGGGCCGCGGGCGAGCTCGGCAAGATGGGCGGCTTCACCTCGCGCGAGATCCTGCTCGCGATCCTGGTGGTGGTGGCCCTCGCGCTCTGGATCTTCGGCGGCGATTTCATCAACGCGACGACCGCCGCGATGGTGGTGATCTCGCTGATGCTGATGCTGAAGGTCGTCACCTGGGACGACATCACGGCCAACAAGCCCGCGTGGAACACCCTGGCGTGGTTCGCGACGCTCGTTGCGCTCGCCGACGGCCTGAACCGCGTCGGGTTCGTGAAGTGGTTCGCGGACTACGTGGCCTCGCACATGGCGGGCTTCTCGCCGACGGCGGCGCTCGTGGTGCTGGTGCTGGTGTTCTTCTTCAGCCACTACCTGTTCGCCAGCGTCACGGCGCACGTCACGGCGATGCTGCCGGTCATGCTCGCGGTCGGCTCGACCATCCCCGGCCTCGACATGAAGATGTACGCGCTGTCCCTGTGCCTCACGCTCGGCATCATGGGCATCATCACCCCGTTCGCCACCGGCCCGAGCCCGGTGTACTACGGCTCCGGGTACCTGCCCTCGTCGGACTACTGGAAGTTCGGGGCGATCTTCGGGGTCATCTTCATCGCCGCCTTCGTGCTCATCGGCCTTCCCTGGATGGGCATGATCAAGTGATGCGATGACGGCGGCACCGTCGCGTGCCACCCGCCTGGTGCGGCGGATCGGCCTGTTCGCAGGCCCGTCCGCCGCGCTGCTTCTGTACTACGCGCTGCCGCACGAGTTCGTGGATGCAGCCGGATCGACGACGCCCTTCACCCACGCCGGCCGCGCGACGCTGGCGATGATGGCGTGGATGGCGGTGTGGTGGATGACCGAGGCGGTCGAGATCGAGGCGACCGCGCTGCTGCCCATCGTCGCCTTTCCGCTGCTCGGGGTGATGAAGCTCGGCGCGACGACCGCGAACTACGGCGCCGACGTCATCTTCCTGTTCCTCGGCGGATTCGTGCTGGCGCTGGCCATCCAGCGCTGGGGCCTCGACAAGCGCATCGCCTTCCTCACGCTCAAGCTCGTCGGCACGAAGCCGGGCGGCGTCATCGCGGGCTGCATGGGCGCCACCGCATTCATGAGCATGTGGGTCTCGAACACCGCGACGGCGGCGATGATGGTGCCCATCGCGCTGTCGGTGATCGATCTCGTGCTGGTCCGACGCACGGGCCGCAGCCTGCGGGACGGCGGCGGCATTCCTCGCGATGACCGGGACAACCGCAACTTCGCCATGAGCCTGCTGCTGTGCATCGCCTACGCGGCGTCCATCGGCGGCGTGGCGACGCTGATCGGCTCGCCGCCCAACCTGATCCTCGCCCGCTTCATGAACCAGGCCTACGGCGTGGACGTGAGCTTCACGCGCTGGCTGGTGATCGGACTGCCGACCGCGCTGCTGTTCCTGCCCCTCGCCTGGCTGCTCGTCACCCGGGTCATCTTCCCGACGCGCATCGGCGAGATCGAGGGCGGCCGCCAGTTCGTCGATGACGAGTACCGCAAGCTCGGCCCGCTCAACCGCGGCGAGCGCGCCACGCTGATCGTCTTCTCGTTCACCGTGCTGGCCTGGATCTTCCGGCCGCTGCTCGCCGAAGTCGCCATCGGCGGCGTGCGGCCCCTGGCGGCGCTCTCCGACGCCGGCATCGCCGTCGGCGCGGCGCTGGCCCTGTTCCTGTTCCCGGTCGATCGCGAGAAGGGTCTGTTCGCCAGCGACTGGTCCACGGCCGTCCGCCTGCCCTGGGGCGTCCTGATCCTGTTCGGCGGGGGGCTCGCACTCGCCGCGGCCACCGAGGCGAACGGGGTCGCGGCCTTCATCGGCAGCCTCGCCAAGGGTCTCGGCGGCTGGCCCGTACTCGCAGTGCTGCTCGGCGTGATCGCGCTCACGACGTTCATGTCGGAGCTCACCTCCAACACCGCGCAGGTGGCGACCATGCTGCCGATCGTCGCCGCGCTCGCCCCCGCGCTGGGCGTCCCGCCCGCGATGCTGCTCGTGCCCGTGACGATGGCGGCGAGCCTCGCGTTCATGATGCCCGTCGGCACGCCGCCAAACGCCATCGTGTTCGGCACCGGACTGGTCACGATCCCGGACATGGTCCGCGCCGGGATACTGCTCAACCTTGCCGGCATCGTCGTCAACACGGCGCTGGCGCTCCTGCTGATCGGGCCGATGCTCGGCCAGCGCTGACCCCGCCGCTAACCGCCTCGCTCGGCGCGCCGCGCCATGGCTGCAGTCATGCCCTTGAAGATGAAGAGATGCGCCGGCACCAGCACCCACCAGTAGGCGAGGCCCCAGACGCCGCGCGGGTGCCAGTAGGCGGTCTCGGTGAGCTTCGTGCGGCCATCGGCGAGGCGTTCGATCTCGAACTCGAGGATGCCGGATCCCGGCGCGCGGAGACCGAAGTTCAGCGTGAGGCGCCGCTCGGGCTCGATGCCGATGACGGTCCAGTAGTCGATGTTGTCGCCGAGGCGCACGTTCACCGGATCGCGGCGGCCGCGCGTGAAGCCGGGGCCGCCGACCACCCAGTCCAGGGCCTCGCGGATCCACCACAGCACGTTCATGTAGAAGTAGCGGTTGTCGCCGCCGATCGAGCACACCACGCGCCACACCGCGTCGGGCGATGCGCGGGTGACCGCGCTGCCGCCCGCCTTCTTCGCGTAGTAGGCGTGGTCCTGCCGAAAGCTGCGGAACATCATCACGCCTTCGGTCCAGCGGCCCGCCACCGCATTCGCCCGCTCCGCCGCGAGCGCCGCGTCCACGGCCTCGCGATAAGTCAGCAGGCGCTGCGGCACGAGCGCGCGAAGCGCTGCGTCGCGCGCCGGGATGTCGTGCTTCAGCCCGCCGATGAGCGCGCGCGCGATGTTTGCGGGCACGGCGGTCACGAGGCCGAGCCAGTAGGCGGAGAGCTGCGGCGTGAGCACCGGCACGCGCAGGATGCGCGGACGCCTCCCGACCGCCTCGCCGAAGGCCCGCATCATCGACTCGTAGGTGAGGTACTCGGGGCCGCCCGCGTCGTACACCTGCCCCGCTGCCGCCTCGATGTCCGCAACGCGCACCAGATACTCGAGCAGGTTGTCGAGTGCGATGGGGGAGGACTTCGACTGCACCCACCTGGGCGTCACCATCACGGGCAAGTTGTTGACGAGATCGCGGATCACTTCATAGGCCGCAGACCCGGCGCCGACGATGATCCCGGCGCGGATCTCCGTGACCGGCACCGGTCCGGCCCGCAGCCGCGCGCCGGTGTCACGACGGGACACGAGATGCTCGGAGTTTGCGTCCTCCGGGATCAGCCCGCCGAGATACACGATCCGGCGCACGCCCGCGGCAGCGGCCGCGCGCGCGAAGTTGTCCGCCGCTTCCACGTCGAGTCGCCCGAAGTCGCGGCCGGCCGCCATCGAATGAACGAGGTAGTACGCGACCTCCACGCCCGCCAGCGCCCGCTCCAGCGACGCGGGCTGCAGCGCGTCCGCTTCGCAGAGTTCGGCGCCGTTCCAGCCGCGCGCCTCGAGCACCTTGCGGCTGCGCGCGGCGGCGCGCACGCGGCGGCCCTCGCGCAGCAGGCGCGCAACAAGATTCGTACCGACGTATCCGCTCGCGCCGAAAACCAGTTCACGCTTGGCGGCAGCGCTCTTTGGTAGACTGGGATCCGATGGCACAAACAACGCTGGGGTGGTTTCGCGCACGCGGGACCGGAGGGCCGAGGACCGGGCGTGAGGTTCGGGCAAATCGGTCGGCAACGCAAGGACCGACCTGATGGACGGCCTCGAATCGGTGTCCAAGACAGCCGCAACCACCCGCCCCCCGGCGTTCGAGGTGTGGTGGCACGCGGCGCGTCCCCACACGCTCACCATCTCCGTGGTCCCCGTGCTGCTCGGCACGGCGCTCGCCGCCGCCGCGGGGCACCCCATCGACGTGCTCGTGTGCCTCATCACGCTGGCGGCGGCGACGCTGATCCAGATCGGCACCAACCTGCACAACGACGTGGGCGACTACGAGCGCGGCGCCGACATGCAGGGGCGCATCGGCCCGCCGCGACCGACTTCGCTCGGGTGGCTCACCCCGGGCCAGGTCCGCGCGGCGGTGAGCGTGTCGTTCGGTCTCGCCTTCGCCTTCGGCGGCTATCTCGCGTGGTACGGCGGCTGGCCCATCCTTGCCGTGGGCATCGTCTCCGTCATCGCCGGCCTTGCCTACACCAGCGGCCCGCGGCCGATCGCTTACACCGGGCTCGGGGAAGCCTTCGTCCTCCTGTTCTTCGGGCTCATCGCGGTGGGCGGCAGCTACTACCTCCAGGCCTTCGAGGTCTCCGCCGCCGTGCTGACGGCAGGGGCGCTCGTCGGCCTCCATGCGGCCGCCGTGCTGGTGGTCAACAACTACCGCGATCTCGATACGGACCGCCGCGTGGGCAAGCGGACGCTGGCGGTGCTGATGGGACGCGCGTTCTCGCGCTGGGAGTACGCGGCGCTCGTCGCCGCACCGTTCCTCATGCTGCCGGTCCTCTACCTGCAGACGGACAGCGTGTGGACCGCGATCCTGCCGCTGCTCGCGCTGCCGACCGCGGTGTGCCTCGTGCGTCGCTTCTGGCGCGAGACCCCGGGTCCGGCGTTCAATCGCATCCTCGGCCAGACCGCGGTCCTGCAGGTCGGGTTCGGCGTGCTGGCGGCGCTCGGGCTGGTCGTCGGCTGAGGCGGCCGTCCGGCCGTTACCTCATCAGAACGACGGGCTTGATGGTCGCCCCCGAGGCGAGGTCCTGCGCCGCGCGCTCGATCTCCTCGAAAGGATAGGTCGTGACCAGGCGGTCCACCGGGAAGCGACCGCTGCGATAGCGCTCGACCAGCGCGGGGATCAGCGCCGCGGGCTCGCCGTCCCCCTGGATGCAGCCGCGGATCGCACGGCCGTTCTGCAACAGCATCATGTCGAAAACACCGTGCGTTCCAGGCGGTGCGCTGCCGACAAGCGCGTAGACGCCCGGCATTGCGAGCGCCTGCACGCCGCGCGACACGGTCTCGGCCACCCCGCTGGTGTCGACAAGCCCGTCGACGCCGCGCCCGCCGGTCGCCGCCTTGACCGCCGCGACGAAATCGTCCGTCTCCGCGTTCACGGCGTGGGTGGCGCCGAGCTCGCCTGCGAGCGCGAGGCGGTTGTCGCGCACGTCGACCGCGACGATCGGCGCGCAGCCCGCTTCCCGGGCGATCATCAGCGCAGCGAGTCCCACTGCGCCGACGCCGACGACGGCGACCGACATGCCGCGCCGGACGCCCAGCACGTTGAGCGCCGCGCCCGCGCCGGTGTTCACCCCGCAGGGCAACGCGGCGAGCACGTGCGCCGGAACGTCGTCGCCCACCTTCACGACGTTGCGCTCGGTGGCCAGGGCGTGGCGCGCCAGCGACGACTGCTGGAAGAAGGCGCCGCCGAGCGCGCGGCCGTGCTGCCAGAGCGTGGGCGAGCCGTCCGCGCGCGTGCCCGTGCTCTTCAGCGGCCAGTGCGAGAGGCAGTAGGCCGCGCGCCGGGCGGTGCAGTTGACGCAGCTCCCGCACGAGGGAGCGAACATGATGACGCGATCGCCTTCGCGCACGCGGGTCACCCCGGCCCCGGCGCGCTCGATCACGCCGACGCCTTCGTGCCCGTACACCGCCGGCGGCTTGATCGCGTAGTACGCATCGCGGCCGTGCAGGTCGGTCTGGCAGATGCCGCTTGCCAGCACCCGCACGACCACCTCGCCGGGCCGCGGATCGTCGAGTTCCACGTCCTCGATGACGAACGGTCCGCCCGTCCGGTGCGCCACCGCAGCCTGGGTGATCATCGCCGGCCCTCGAGCGCTCAACGGCCGGTGTAGACCGGCGCCGGCTGCGAGAAGAACGCGTGCAGGATGTGGTACACGAGCAGGTAGTTCTTCTGCTGGAAGGACGCGTGCGAGATGCCCGGCATGACCGCGAACTGCTTGTCGGCGTTGGGCAGCCGGGTGAAGAACTCGATGAGGTCGCCCATGGACGCGATGCCGTCGAACTCGCCGCGCATGACGATGGTCGGGCAGGCGATGCGCGCCGGGTCCACGATCGGCAGCCTGCTGCACATGTCCACGTAGGTGCCGGTCGGCATCGAGTCGTCGAGCGCCAGGATGGCGTCGGCGAACGCGTCCACGACGCGCTGCTCCGCGGTGTCCGGATGATCGCGCTGGAAAATGCTGTGCACGAACGCGCGGTCGATCGGGCGGCGATTGTTCGCCTGGAACTGCGCGAGCTTCTTGCGGCGCTCGGCGAGCGTCGGGCTGTCGCGGCCGGTCCAGACCATCGCGTCGAGCGCGAGGCGGCCCACCAGATCCGGCCGCTGCTGCGCGAGCAACGCGGCGCGCAGGGCCCCCGAGGAGATCCCGTACACGAGCAGCGGCCCGGCCCCGCGCACGTCCCGGATGTACTCGGCCGCCGCGGCGGCGTCGGCCGCA
Source organism: uncultured Enterobacteriaceae bacterium (assembly GCA_964552535.1). Taxonomy (GTDB): domain Bacteria; phylum Pseudomonadota; class Gammaproteobacteria; order Burkholderiales; family SG8-39; genus CAZKHE01. Next base: position 16,342 of record CAZKHE010000088.1, read on the forward strand.
CCGTTCGCGATGTCGTTGTTGATCGGGCGCGACTTGTCCGAGCGGCCGTAGCCCTCGCAGTCGAAGCACCACGTATCGAACCCCCGGGCGGCGAACCAGTCCATCGCCGACGAGTCCGGGCGGCCCGGCACGTCGAGATCGAACGTCGGCGTCGAGGCCATCGACGAACCGTGCACGAAGAGGACGGTGCCGCGCTTCGCCGCACCGGCGACCGCGGCCTTCTCCCAGAGGAAGAGGCGGACGTCGCCCTTCCTCGTCCAGTGCTCCCTGCCCTGCATCGCCGCGCCTAGCCTCTCGAGAGCAGCTTGCGATCGATCATCGCGTGCACGCCCTTCACGTTGTTCACCGTCTGCGTGATGCGCAGGTCGACCACGAAGCTCGCGAACGAGTACGCGTCCTCGCGGCTGATCCCGAGGCGCTGCACCAGGAAGTCGAGCATGGTGGACAGCGCCTGTTCCACCGCGTCGTCGAGGTCGACGTGCAGCCCCATGGTGACGAGGTGCGTCGGCGTCTCCGCGAAGGGGCGGGCGAGCTTCATGTCGCGGCGCACGTGGAACTCGAAGGTCCCGGCGAGGGACGTCTCGATCGCCGTGCCGCACACCTCGCCGTCGCCCTGCGCGGCGTGACCGTCGCCGGTGGAGAACAATGCGCCCTCGTTCCAGACGGGCAGGTACACGGTCGTTCCCGCGATCAGCTCGCGGTTGTCGAGGTTGCCGCCGAACTCGCGCGGCTCCTTGCTGTTCTGGCGGCCGAACTCCGGCCGCGGCGCCACGCCGAGCTGGCCGAAGAACGGCCGGATGGGAATGACCTGACCCCACGGCATGCGCGCCGTCATGGTCTTCGCATCGAGGCCGAGATGGATGCGGCGCGAGTACGGAAACTGCTCCGGCAGCGTGCCCATCAGGCCGCGGAAGATGTTCCAGCCCCAGTCCTGCCGCAGCCGGATGTCGTGGATGCGCACCTCCAGCACGTCGCCCGGGCGGGCCCCCTCGACGTACACGGGCCCGGTCAGGATGTGCGCGCCGGTGCCCTTCGGCACCCGCCGGTGGCACTCGTGGTGCTCCGGCAGCACCGTGTAGCCGAGCGCCGGCGGCGGCAGGTCGTCCGGGCCGCCGGTGAGGCAGTCGATGTCCACGATGTCGCCGGGCTGCACGCGCAGCACCGGCGGCAGCGCCGCGTCCCAGAAGCCCCAGTGCAGATGCTCGGGGGCTGCGGTGAGGTGGTGACGGCGAGCGGCGACGCCGGTGACCGGCGACGGAACGGCAGGCTGGTTCATGGGCGCCCTCCTCTACGAGCCGGGAACGATGCCCGGGGGCAGCTTGAAACAGTACTCGGCGATGTCGCGAGCGCGCGTGAACCACACGCGGTCGGCGTGCCGATGGCCGACGCAGTGCTGCATCGCCTGGCGCAGCGGCCGCATGCGGAACGGCTGGCCGACGATGAAGCCGTGCAGGGAGAGCGCGCAGACGAGCGGCCGCTCGACGCACTCCTCCACCATCTCCTCGAACTGGTCCACCACCATGTCGGCGAACTCGCGGCCGCTCTGGTCGCGCAGGATCTGGTGGCCGGCATCGTTCTGCTCCAGCGGATACGGCACCGAGAGCATTGGGCCCGCGCGCGTACGCATCCACACCGGCTGGTCGTCGAGCGGCCAGTCGAGCAGATGCGTGTAGCCTGCCTCCTTCAGGAGGTCGGGCGTGACGCTGCTCTCCGAGGCGGCCGGGCCCATCCAGCCGCGCGGCTGCTCGCCGAAGTGGCGGCGGATGGTCTCGTTGCAGTCGGCGATGAGGCGCGCCTCGTCGGTCTCCCACAGGCCGCGGTTCGCCTCGGCGTTGGTGCGGCCGTGGCCGACGACGTCGTCGCCGCGCGCCTTGATGCGCGCGACGATCTGCGGATAGTGGTCGCAGACGGTGCTGTTCAGGAGAATGGTCGCGGGCAGCTTCAGCTCGTCCAGCATGCGGAAGAGGCGCCAGATGCCCACGCGGTTGCCGTAGTCGCGCCACGCCCAGTTGCGCTGCGTCTGCGGCCCGCCGCGGTTGGTCGGGTCCATGCCGATGCCGGTCCCGAACGCGAAGTGCTCGATGTTCAGCGCGACGTAGAACGCGAGCCGCTTGCCGCCCGGCCATTCGTAGGCCGGACGCTCGTCGATGCAGGAGTAGTCGTAGCGGCCGTGGGCGGGAAGCTTCAGCATGGCGCCGCTATCGTGGCCGCCGCCACTCGACCTGCCGGGCGTGCGGATCCTTCACCACGCGGTTGCGCAGCGTGCCGATGCGGTCGGCGATGATCTCCACCGTGTCGCCGGGCTGGATCCAGTGGTCGATCTCGAATCCGCAGCCGCGGTTGACCGTGCCCGAGCCCAGCACGTCGCCGACGTTGAGGGTCTCGTCCTGGGAGGTGTAGGAGATGATCTCGGGAAAGGACCACTGCATCTCGCCCGGCGTCGATTCGGCCCACACCTCGCCGTTGATGCGCACGCTCATCGCGAGCGTCGCAGGGTCGCCGAGCTCGTCCGGCGTCACGATCCACGGACCGAGCCCCCAGGCGAAGTCCTTGCCCTTGAACGGCCCGGTGGACATGTTCATCTCGCCCTTCTGGACGTCGCGCACCGAGAAGTCGTTGAGCATGGTGTA
>CAZKHE010000089.1:0-18932 GCA_964552535.1 uncultured Enterobacteriaceae bacterium
TCGTCGTGCACATCATGCAGCCCGCGGTGCGCGCGCACTACAACCTCGAGGAGCTGTGGGACCAGCCCAAGCCCCGCGCGCGCAGGCCGCGCGCCGCCGCCGTGCAGCCCGCGGCATAGACTCCACCGACTCGTGCGGTTCCTCGTCGTCGCGGTGGGGGACCGCATGCCGCAATGGGTCGACGCCGCGTTCGCAGAGTACGCGAAGCGCATGCCGCGCCGCGCGCGCCTCGAGCTCGCCGCGGTCAAGCCCGAGCCACGCAGCACCGGTCGCTCCCCCGAGCAGATGATGGCCGCGGAGGCGGCGCGGATCCGTGCCGTCCTGCCCGAGCGCTGCGCGACGGTCGCGCTGGACGAGCGCGGGCGGGACGTCACCACGCGCGAGCTGGCCGCGCAGGTGGAGAAATGGCTCGCGGGCGGGGTGGACGTCGCCTTCCTGGTCGGCGGCCCGGACGGGCTGGATGCCGGACTCAAGGAGGGTGCGGCGGCCCGGCTGCGGCTCTCCAGCCTGACGCTGCCGCATGCCATGGTGCGCGTTCTGCTCGCGGAGCAGCTTTATCGGGCACTCTCCATCCTCGATAATCATCCCTACCATCGGGAATAAGAAGGACCGGCGTGTCCCCCTATCCGCGCATCTATCTCGCCTCCCGCAGCCCGCGCCGCCGCGAGCTCCTGAAGCAGCTCGGCGTGTCGTTCGAGGTGCTGCTGCTGCGCGAGCACGCGGCGCGCATCCCGGACGTGAACGAGGACGTGAAGCCGGGCGAGCCGCCCGACCGCTACGTCGAGCGCGTCTGCCGCACCAAGGCGGAGATCGGCTGGCTGCGGGTGCTGCAGCGTTCGCTCCCGCGGCTGCCGGTGCTGTCCGCCGACACCACCGTCTGCATCGGGGAGCGGGTGTTCGGCAAGCCGGCGAACCGCGAGCACGCCATCGAGATGCTGCATGCGCTCTCCGGACAGGAGCACCGGGTCCTGACCGCCGTCGCCGTGGCCTGGGACTCCGGCGTCGAGCTCATCGTCAACGAGAACCTGGTGCGCTTCCGCCCGCTCACCGACCAGGAGATCGCGCAGTACGTGGACACCGGGGAGCCGATGGACAAGGCGGGCGGCTATGCCATCCAGGGCCGCGCGGCCGCCTTCATCCCGGAGATCCTGGGCAGCTACACCGGCGTGATGGGGCTGCCGCTGTTCGAGACCGCGCAACTGCTGTCGAAGTACCGCTAGCGTGGAGGACATCCTGATTAACGTCACCCCGCAGGAGACGCGGGTGGCGGTGATCGCCAGCGGCGTGGTCCAGGAGCTGCACGTCGAGCGGGCCGCCAATCGCGGCCTCGTGGGCAACGTCTACATGGGCCGCGTCGCGCGCGTGCTGCCGGGCATGCAGTCGGCGTTCATCGAGATCGGGCTCGAGCGCGCCGCGTTCCTGCACGTGGCCGACATCTGGGAGGAGCGCGGCAACGGCAATGGCGAGCCGAAGGTGCCGCTGCGTCCGATCGAGAAGATTCTCTCCGAGGGCCAGCCGCTGATGGTGCAGGTGGTGAAGGACCCGATCGGCACCAAAGGCGCCCGGCTTTCCACGCAGATCAGCATTGCCGGCCGGCTGCTCGTGCACCTGCCCCAGGACCCGCACATCGGCATCTCCCAGCGCATCGAGGACGAGGCGGAGCGCCGCCAGCTCCGCGATCGCCTGAGCGCCGTGCTGCCCGCCGAGGAGAAGGGCGGCTTCATCATCCGCACCATGGCCGAGTCCGCCACCGAGGCCGAGCTCGCCGCCGACATCCAGTACTTGCGGCGGCTCTGGCAGGACATCCGGTCGCGTGCGGCGAGCGGCGCGGCCCCCGCCCTGCTCTACCAGGACCTGTCCCTCGCGCAGCGCGTACTGCGCGACTTCGTCAACGACGACACCGGCCGCATCCTGATCGACTCGCGGGAGAACTTCGCCAGGCTGCAGGCGTTCGCGCAGGACTACGTGCCGGGCGTGCTCGCGCGCATCGAGCACTATGCCGGCGAGCGGCCGCTCTTCGACCTCCACAACGTGGAGGAGGAGATCGAGAAGGCGCTCGCGCGCCGGGTGGACCTCAAGAGCGGCGGCTACCTGATCATCGACCAGACCGAGGCGATGACCACGGTGGACGTGAACACCGGCGGCTTCGTCGGCGTGCGCAACTTCGACGACACCATCTTCAAGACCAACCTCGAGGCGGCGCAGGTGATCGCGCGGCAGCTGCGGCTGCGCAGCCTCGGCGGCATCATCGTCATCGACTTCATCGACATGGAGAACGCGGACCACCGGGACGCGGTGCTGGCGGAGCTGAACAAGGCGCTCTCCCGGGACCGGACCAAGATGACGATCAACGGCTTCACCGCGCTGGGGCTGGTCGAGATGACCCGGAAGCGGACGCGGGAAAGCCTCGCGCACATCCTGTGCGAGCCGTGCGGCACCTGCGGCGGGCGTGGCGAGATCAAGACCGCGCGCACCGTCTGCTACGAAATCCTGCGTGAAATCCTCCGCGAGGCCCGTCAGTTCAACGCGCGGGAGTTCCGCATCCTCGCCTCGCAGTCGGTGATCGACCTCTTCCTCGAGGAGGAATCGCAGTCGCTCGCGATGCTCGGCGACTTCATCGGCAAGCCGGTGTCCATGCAGGTGGAGTCGAGCTACACGCAGGAGCAGTTCGACATCGTGCTGATATAGCCGCCCGGCCGTGACGCCGGTCACGGGCGGGGCCGCCGGCGAGGTGGCACGGATCCGACAGGCGTGAGACGCTTTCGGCATGGCCGCCGGCAAGCTCACGGACCGGGAACAGTCGCTGCTCGACGCTGCGCGTCGCGAGCTGGCGGGGAGGCGTGCCCCCAAGGGGGGTGCGGCGCCCGAGCTCGTCACCAGCCCGCTCGACCAGCCCACCGTGCTCGGCTGGGATCACCCCGAAGCGAAGCAGGGCAAGCCGAGCGTGAGGATCGCCGCCGATAAGCTCGAGCAGGTCGCGCTGCTCATGGAGCAGGAGCGCCAGGCGGAGGCGGAACGCCGCGCGGCCTTCCGCCGCCGCGCGCTCTACGTGATGCTCGGGGTCGCCATCGCGCTGCTCGCGCTGACCATTGCCGTCATCCGGCGCTAGCCGGCCCCGGCATTCCCGTCCGCCGGATCACTTCTCCTTCGGCAACCGCCCGAGCAGGTAGAACTCGTCGTTCGGCCGCATGCCGATCACGTTCGCCATGCGGTTCGACAGCGCGAAGAACGCGGTGATCGCCGCGATGTCCCAGATGTCCTCCTCGGCGAAGCCGTGGGCGCGCAGCCGCTCGAAATCCTCCTCGCCGACCCGGGCCGACTCGGCCGCCACCTTCAGGGCGAAATCGAGCATCGCTTTCTGCCGCGGCGTGATGTCGGCCTTGCGGTGATTGATCGCCACCTGGTCGGCCACGAGCGGGTGCCTGGCGCGGATGCGCAGGATGGCGCCATGCGCGACCACGCAGTACTGGCAGCCGTTCAGCGCCGAGGTCGCGACCACGATCATCTCGCGCTCGGCCTTCGTCAGGCCGCCCGGCTTCTCCATGAGGGCATCGTGGTAGGCGAAGAAGGCGCGGAACTCCTCCGGCCGGTGGGCGAGCGTCAGGAACACGTTGGGCACGAAGCCGGATTTCTCCTGCACCGCGAGGATGCGGGTGCGGATGTCCTCCGGCAGCGTGTCGATCGCGGGGACGGGGTAGCGGCTGATGGGCGGGGCGGCGGGATCGGTCATGGGGACACCTCGGTGGCGGGCAGCGCGACCGGAATAGGTTGATGGCAGAATCCGTTCGCTTCGCGATTCTAGGGAATGTCGGAACGACGGGGAAAAGATCCGCGGTCCGCTCCCCTCCTTGAGTCAGGGAAGCGCCGGCTCGCTGCAGAACCGGCGCTTCCGTGGCCGTCCATCACAGACAACCAACCCCAGGAGATCTCCCGCAATGAACGACCGCATCCGCGACCCGCATCTCGACAGCCTGCTGCCGAAGATTCCGTTCGATCGCCGCGGATTCATCGCCACCTCCGTCGTCGCCGGCTTCGCATTGTCCGTGCAGCCGGTGGTGGCGCAGACCATGATCGTCACCGACACGCAGGGCCTGACTGCCGGCGACATCCGCATCCCGACGCGGGACGGCAGCATTCCCGGCTACTTCGCGCGCCCGGCGAGCGGGGACAGGTTCCCCGTGATCCTCGTCGCGCCGGAGATCTGGGGCGCCCACGAGCACATCAAGGACGTCGCGCGCCGCCTGGCGAAGCGCGGCTACCTCGCGGTGGTGCCGGAGGTCTATGCGCGCCAGGGCGAGCCGCAGAAGCTCGCGAACGTGCAGGAGGTGCTCAAGCTCGCCAACAGCAAGCCCGACGCGGAAATGATGGCCGACTTCGACGCGGCGCTCGCCTGGGCGGTCAAGGACGGCCGCGGCGATCCTGCGCGGGTGGGCATCACGGGCTTCTGCCGGGGCGGCCGCACCACGTGGCTGTACGCCGCACACAACCCGAAGATCCGCGCCGGCGTGGCCTGGTACGGCCCGGTGACCGGGAACACCAGTGCGCTCAATCCGCGCAACCCGCTCGACCTCGTGGCCGACATCAACGTCCCGGTCCTCGGCCTGTACGGCGGCGCCGACCAGGGCATCCCGAACGACACCGTGGACAAGATGTACGGCATGCTGAAGGCGATGAACAAGCCCAGCGAGATCATCATCTACGAGGGCATGCCGCACGCGTTCAACGCCGACTACCGTCCGAGCTATCGCAAGGAGACCGCCGAGGACGGCTGGCGCCGCATGCTCGACTGGTTCAAGAAGCACGGACTCTGATCGGGGAGGCGCAACGCGCCTCCGTCAACGCACCGTGAGTCGTCCGAGGACTTCCAGCCGGTCGCCGGCCGGCTGGAGGACCACCATCTCGCCCGGCTGCGGAAACACCCCGGTCGCGGCGGTGATGTTCACCTGGTGGGTCACGAGGACGAGGTTGCCGCCCTTCGCCTCGCGCGCACCGAGCGCGCGCACCGCCGCGGTCTGCGCGGCCTCGGTGCTGCGGTCGCCGAAAAAGGAATTGAGCGGCGCCCAAGGCGTGTAGCGGCCGAAGGCGAGCTCGGCCGTCTCGCGGCAGCGGCACCACTCGGAGGACCGCACTTCCGCCACCGGCACCCGCTCACGCCGGAACGCGGCGCCGATGCCCCGCGCTTCCGCGCGCCCGGCTTCGGACAGATTGCGCTGGGTTGCGCATTCGCCGAGCCGGAAGCCCGGCGGATCGCCCACCCCGGGCGCGGTCGCGTGCCGCATCATCACCACCAGCCCGCCCTCGCGCAGCCGGCCCCACAGTGCCTCGTCGGCCCGCGCCGGCAGCGAGCCGGCGAGCGCCAGGAGCAGGCCCAGAAAGAGCACGGGCGGCCGCAGCCGCCCGGCCATCGCCCGCACGATCACCCTAGTCCGCGTACTGCCCCGCCTTCTTGATGATCGGGCCCCACTTGTCGATCTCCGACTTCAGCTGCTTGGCGAGCCCCTCGGGCGTCGCGCGCGCGGCCGGCACCGGCTCGGAGCCGAGGTCCGCGAGGCGCTGCTTGAAGCCCGGATCCTTGACCGCGACCTGCAGCGCCTCGACGAGCTTGTCCACCGCGGCCTTCGGCGTGCCCTTGGGCGCGTACAGGCCGTGCCACACATTGACCTCGAAGCCCTTGAGCCCCTGCTCCTGGAGGGTGGGCAGGTCGGGCAGCGATGGCACGCGCTGGGCGGAGGTCACGCCGTACGCCTTCACCTTTCCGCTCTTGATCTGCGACGTCGTGTTCGTCGTCTGGTCGCACATCAGGTCCAGCGTCCCGCCGAGGAGGTCGTTCATCGCCGGGCCGGTGCCCTTGTAGGCGATGGTGGTCATGTTCGTCTCGAGCGCACTCATCAGCAGCAGGCCGCACAGGTGCGACGCCGCGCCGAGGCCCGCGTTGCCGAGGTTGATCTTGTCCTTGTTCTGCCGGACGTAGGCGAGCAGTTCCTTGAAGTTGTTGGGCGCGAGATTGCCGCGGCCGATGAGCGTCATCGGGACGTCCGCCACTTCGCCGATGGGCTGGAAGTCGTCGATGGGGTTGTAGCGCAGCTTGCGATACAGCGCCGGCGCCGTCGACATGCCGATGTGATGGATGAGAATGGTGTAGCCGTCGTTCGCGGCCTTGGACACCTTCTCCGCGGCCAGCGTCCCGCCCGCGCCGGCGATGTTCTCGACCACCACCGTCTGCTTGAGGTGGGGCTGCATCGCCGCAGCGAGCGAACGGGCCACGGTGTCTGTCGGTCCGCCAGCGGCGAAGGGCACCACCATCGTGACGGGCTTGGTGGGGTATTGCGCGTGCGCCGGACCCGCGACGCAGAAGACGAGCGCCACGGCGCCCGCGAATCGCTTCAGCATGGTCTTATCCTCCTCCTTATGGTGGAAGGTGATTCTACCCTTTCATTCGAATGGATGGTCTTTGATTCCTAATATGAAATTCAGCACCGGCTGACCGACGGCCACGCCGAGCCGGCGGGCGAGCGGGTTGGCGGCGCTCACGACACCGTCCGCGAAGGTGGACTGCGCCGACCCGATGCGCGCCGAGGCGGCGGCCACCGTCACGCCCGCGATGCCGCGCGCTTGGAGCACCGGCAGGCGCGAGGTTCCGGCGGCGTCCTTCCCGATGCCGGCGTCGTTGAACACCGCGACGCGAGCGTCGACACCCAGCGCGGTCTCCGGCCGGTGCCCGTGCAGTCCGCCGTGCGAGCCGCAGACGATGATGTGACCGGCGTCGCCCGGTTCGGCCAGCACCACCGAATCGATCGCCCACACCCGGCAGGCGCCGTCGGCGAGAAGCGTCCGCGACTCGCGCTCGGGCGGCGGCTCGCCGCGGGCGCCCGGCGCAGCGGCCAGCCGGTCGGCCGCCTCGCGCGCCGTCATGCCGGGCACGACCGTGCAGGCGGCGGCGAGCGCGTTCACCCGGGTGACGATCCCGGCATGCAGCGTGTCGGGACCATCGCCGATGCGCGCCGTGCGGTGGTCCACCGCCGCGGCGGCGATGCCGAAGCCCTCGAGGTACGCGAGTCCGGCCACACCCGCCTCGTCCTTGCCGATGCCCGCGTCGTTGAAGAGCACCGCGCGGACCCGGTGCTTCGCGGCGTAGTAGGCGGCGATGACCCCGCCATGCGAGCCGGAGACGACGACGCGCCCGGCGTGCGCCGGACGCAGCTCGGTGATGCTGTCGAGAACCAGCGGGTGGGCCATGCCCGCATGCTAACCGCGCCGGTGGCACACTTCGCCGTTCCCGTCCTGCCCGCCGTCACAGAATGATCAGAACCGCGCTCGGGTGCCTGCTTGCCGCCCTGCTCGCCCTGGCCGGCGTCACCGCCCATGCCGCCGCGCCCGGGGCATCGCGCCCGGTGGTCGCCGAGAGCCGCACCGCCACGGTGTTCAACCGGCCGGTCGCCGCCTTCCGCAGCGAGTTCCTCGGCGCGTCGCCGCGGGACCGGGCCGAGGCCGCCGAAGGCCGCATCCACACGCTGCTCGCGCGCGACGGGCCGGGCGAGGTGCAGCTGGAGAGCATCCCGCAGGGCATCGTCGTCAAGATCGACGGCACCCTCGCGTTCGTGCTGACGCCCGAGGACGCCGACGCGCTCCACGGCGAAACGCTCGCGCAGACGGCCGACGCCGCCGCGCAGGCGCTGCGGCGGGTGATCGACGAGACCCGCGAGGCACGCGACCTGCGCCGCCTCGGGCAGGGGGCGCTGGCGGCATTGCTCGCGACGGCGATCGCCGCCGCACTGCTCTGGCTGCTGATGCGTGCGCGCCGCGCCGTGACCGCGCGGATGCTGCGCGTCGCGACGGAGCGCGCGGACCGGCTCCGCGTCGGCGGCGCGCAGGTGATCCACAGCGAGGGGCTGGCGCGCTGGGTGCGACGCCTGCTCAGCGCGGCCTACTGGCTGGTGGCCGCCATGGTCGCGTACGAGTGGCTGGGTTACGTGCTGTCGCGCTTTCCCTACACCCGCGCGTGGGGCGAGCAGCTGACGCGCTTCCTGGTCGATACCGGCGCGACGCTGGCGACCTCTTTCGCGGGCGCCCTGCCGAACCTGGTCGTCGCCGCGCTCATCTTCGTCATCGCGCGCTACATCGCGGGCGGTGTCGGCGGCTTCTTCGATCGGGTCGAGTCCGGCCAGGTGAAGCTCGAGTGGCTGGACCGCGACCTCGCGCGGCCCTCGCGCCGGCTCGCGGCGATCGTGATCTGGATCTTCGCGCTGGTGATGGCCTATCCCTACCTGCCCGGCTCCGGGACCGACGCCTTCAAGGGCATTTCGGTGCTGATCGGCCTGATGATCTCCCTCGGCGGTGCGAGCGTGGTGGGGCAGGCGGCGAGCGGCCTCATCCTCATGTACACCCGCACCATCCGGACGGGCGAGTACGTGCGCATCGCCGAGCACGAGGGGACGGTGGTGGAGCTCTCGCTCTACCTGACGCGCATCCGCACCGGGCTCGGCGAGGAGCTGACGGTGCCGAACTCGCTCGTGCTCGGCTCGGTGGTGCGCAACTACTCGCGCGCGGTCAAGGGCGCCGGGTTCGTGCTCGATACCACGGTGACCATCGGCTACGACACGCCGTGGCGCCAGGTCGAGGCAATGCTCGCCGAAGCCGCGCGGCGCACGCCGGGTGTCCTGCACGACCCGGCGCCGCGCGTCTTCCAGACGCAGCTCTCCGATTTCTATCCCGAGTACCGGCTGGTGTGCCAGGCGATCCCCGGCGGGCCGCTGCCGCGCGCGGAGGTGCTGAGCGCGCTCCACCGCAACATCCAGGACGTGTTCAACGAGCACGGCGTGCAGATCATGTCGCCGCACTACATGGCCGACCCGGCTGCACCGAAGGTCGTGCCGCCGGACGTGTCGCACTTCGCACCGCAGGCGTCGATCGACGCCGAAACGCCGGTGCGGACGGGCTAGAATCGCGCGGCGCGCAGCGTTCCGACGGGCGCGTCCCCCGCTGCTCCCGCCCGTGACGTCCGCGCCCGCCCTCCTCATCCGGCTGCTCCACGCCGTTCTCGCCGCACTGCTCGCCCTCGGCTGCGTCGCGTCCCGGGCGCAGGACGAAGCTCCGCCGGCTTATGACGTCCGCATCGCGGCGCCCGGCAGCCTGGACAGCCTGCTGCGCGACGCGCTCGACATCGTGCGGTGGCGCACCTACGTCGGCGTCACGCCCGAGCTGATCGAGCGGCTGGCGAAGCAGGCGGAGCAGCAGGCGTTCGAGGCGGTCGCGACCGAGGGCTACTACGCGCCGAGCATCGAGGTGCGCACCGAGGAGCGCGCAGGACGGCGCACCGTGGTCATCCGCGTGGACCCGGGCGAGCGCACGCGCGTCGCCGGCGTGAACATCCGCTTCCGGGGCGCGGTGGTGACGGAGCGCAATCTCGAGCGCATGGCCGCGGTGCGCGAGGAGTGGTCGCTGCCGGTGGGCGAGGTCTTCCGCCAGAGCGACTGGAGCACCGCCAAGCGCCGCGCCGTCGACGAGCTCGCGAAGGTGCGCTACGCCGGCGCGAGCATCGCCGAGAGCAAGGTGGACGTCGATCCGGAGGCCGGCCGCGCGTACATCGACATCGAGCTCGACAGCGGGCCGCCGTTCTTCTTCGGTCCGATCACCGTGCTCGGGCTCTCGCGCCATGACGAACGCGAAGTGCTGCACCTCGCGCCGTTCCGGCAGGGCGACCTCTACACGCGCGAGGAGCTGGAGGTCTTCCAGCGTCGGCTCACCGCGACCAACTACTTCGCCAGCGCGCAGATCCTGCTCGACAACGACCGCAACCGCTCCGGCGAAGCACCGGTGACCGTATCGGTCATCGAGGCGCCGTCGCGGCGCCTGGAGCTGGGCCTCGGCTACAGCACCGACACGCTCGCGCGCCTCACGCTGGTGTGGCGCAACGTCGACGTCGCCGACCGTGCCTGGCGGGTGCGCCACGAGGCGCGCATCGAGCAGCGCCGCCAGACCCTCGCGAGCGTGCTCGAGCTCCCGGCGCGCGCGAACGGCTGGGGCGACAGCTTCGACGCGCGCTTCGAGCGCTCCGACATCCAGAACCTCGAGACCATCGGCTTCATCGGCGGCTACCAGTACCGGCGCCTGGAAGAGCGCGACCGCCTCGCCTTCGGCGCGCAGGTCCACACGGAGTACAGCCGGCCGCAGGGCGCCGACTCCGACACCACGCACGCCACGTACGGGTACGTCGACCAGATCTGGCGCACCACCGACGAGCTGCTCTCGCCGCGCCGCGGCTGGATGCTCAACGTGCAGGCAGGCGTGGGCGTGCCGGGCGTGTCCACGCGTTCATTCGGTCGCGGCATCGTGCGGGCGCAGTACTTCTACCCGCTCTCGCGGCGCGACGATCTCGCGTTCCGTGCCGAGGCCGGCGCGGTGATCGCCGAGAGCCGCGACGGCATTCCGCAGTCGCTGCTGTTCCGCACCGGCGGCGATACCACCGTGCGCGGCTACGCCTTCCAGAGCATCGGCGTGCGCGAAGGCGACGCGGTGGTGGGCGGACGCTACTACGCGCTCGGCAGCGCCGAGTACACGCGCTGGATCGGCGCGAGCTGGGGACTGGCGGCGTTCGTGGACATCGGTGATGCGACCGACCGGCCGAGCGACACCAGCTTCTCGGTGGGCTACGGTGCGGGGGTGCGGGTGCGCAGTCCGATCGGACCGTTCCGGCTCGACCTGGCGTACGGCGAGCGGACCGAGGAATTGCGCATCCACTTCTCGGTGGGGCTCGCGTTCTGATGGCCGCGGCCCGCCGCATCGCCGTCGCGCTCGCGCTCCTCGTGGTTCTCGCGGCGGGGCTGCTCGGCGGCCTCGCCTGGTGGCTCCTCGCCAGCGAATCCGGGCTGCGCTGGGTGGCAGGCGAGGCCTCCCGCTACACCGACGGCAAGCTCGTCATCGAGTCGCCGACCGGTGCGCTCAGCGGCCGCCTCGCGGCGCCGCGGGTCGTGTACGACGACGGCGAGACGCGCGTCGTCGCCGAGAACGTACAGGTCGACTGGTCGCCGCTTGCCGCCCTCGACGGCCGCGTCTCGCTGGAGTCGCTCGACGTCGAGCGCCTCACGCTGACCACCGCGCCCGCGCCGGACGCGCCGCGGCCGCCGTCGACGCTCGCGCTGCCGGTCGCGATTGACGCGGCGCGCGCGCGCATCGGCACGCTGATCGCCGACGGCGTCATCCTGCGCGGGGTCGAGGGCAGCTACTCGGGCGGGCCGCAGGGCCACCTGCTGCGCGACGCGCGCCTCGACGGCGACTTCGGGCGCGCGTACGTCGACCGCGCGCGCGTCGCAGGAACCGCGCCGTACGCGGTCGATGCCGACGTCTTCCTGCTGCACGAGGCCGGCGCAGTGCGAGTGCTCGCGTCCGGCACCCTGTCCGACCTCGTCGCCGACTTCCTGGTGCTCGCGGGCGGCGCCGAGGCCATCGGGAGCGCGTTCGTGCAGCCGTACGCGCCGCAGCCGCTCGCCGCGGTGTCGGTGTTCGCGCAGGGCGTCGATCCGGCCGCGTTCGACGCGGCACTGCCCCGGGCCGCCCTCGATGCCGCCCTGGAAGGCGGGCAGACCCCGGACGCGCTCCTCGCCGGCACGCTCGCGGTGCGCAATGGCGCACCGGGATTCGCGGCCGACGGCCGGCTGCCGGTGCACGCGCTCGAGTCGCGCTTCCGCGTCGAGGGCCGGGCGCTGCGGCTCGACGAGACGCGCGTCGATCTCGGCCCCGCGGGCGTGGTCACCGGCCGGGCACGCCTCGCTCAGGACCGCGGCGAAGCGGACCTCGCCTTCCAGGCGCTCGATCTGCGCGGGCTGCACCGCACCCTGCGCGCCACCCGGCTGGCGGGGACCGCGCACGTCGAGTACGACGGTGACGTGCAGCGGGCCACGGCAAGAGTCAGCGAGCGCGGCATCGTGCTCGCCCTCGATGCCGTCCGGCGCGCCGAGCGCATCGACGTGCGCCGCCTGGAGGCGACGTTCGGCCGCAGCCGGGCGGAGGGCCGCGGCGAGCTGAGCCTCGCCGGGCAGCAGCCGTTCAGTGCGAACGTGCGCTTCAGCGAGCTCAATCCGGCCGACTTCGGCGACTTTCCGCCGGCACTGCTGAACGGCGAGGCACGCGCCAGCGGCCGGCTCGCGCCGCAGTGGTCCGCCAACCTCGCGGTCGCGGTCGCCAACAGCCGCTTCCGGAATGCACCGCTCTCCGGCTCCTTCCGCGGCCTGGTGAACGCCACGCAGGCACGCGACGCCGAGCTCGCCGTGCGGTGGGGGGAAAACAGCCTGCGCGCCGCCGGCACATACGGAACCCGCGGGGGCACGGCGACGTTCCAGCTCGATGCGCGCCGCCTTGCGCTCGTGGAGCCGCGTCTTGCCGGCAGGATGGCCGCGAAGGGCCGCGTCGAAGGGCCGCCGGGAGATCCGTCGATCACCGCGGACATCGACGCCGACGGCATCGCCTGGGAAGGGCGCACCTGGGCCGAGCAGGTGCGCGCGAGCGTGGCCGGCACGCTGGAGGCCCATACGCTCGCCTTCGACGGGCGCATCGCCGGGCTGCCGGCGACCGGCCGGGCGGCCGGCGGATGGCGCGATGCGCGGTGGCGCGGCACGCTCGACGCGCTCGAGACCGGCGGCGCCTACCCGTTTGCACTGGATGGCGCACTGCCGGTGGACGCCGATCCGGACGGCGTGAGCGCGGGTCCCGGCCGTGCGCGCTTCGCCGGCGGCCTGCTGGAGCTCGAGAGCGTGCAGTGGCGCGAGCGCCGCCTCGCCTCGCGCGGCGGCTTCGCGGCACTTCCGGCGGCGCCGCTGCTCGGGCTCGCCGGCGTGGCGCTCCACCCTCGCAGCGACCTGCGGCTCAACGGCCGCTGGGACGTGCGCGCGTCGCCCGCGCTCGACGGCAGCATCACCGTGACGCACGACTCCGGCGATCTCGTCCTGCCCACCGACCCGCCGGTGCCTCTCGGCGTGCGCACGATCGCCATCGACGCGAAGCTGGCGCGCGATGCCATCGACGCCGTCGCGCGCGTCGACGCGCGCGTCGTGAGCGTGCAGGCCACCGCTTCGACCAGCGGGGTGACGCCGGGATCCTCGCTCAAGGCGCAGGGCACCGCGACGCTGGTCAACCTCAAGCCCTTCGAAGGCCTGATCGGCACCACCGCCATCGTGGACGGCCGGCTGCAGCTTGCGTTCGCTGCCGACGGCACGCTGCGGCAGCCGAACGTGACGGCGAAGCTCGTCGGCGACGGCATGCGGATCGACGCGCCGGTCTACGGCGTCGCGCTTCGCGACGGGACGCTCCGCGCCACGCTCGCAGAGCGCACGCTGCGCCTGGAGGAGTTCGTCGCCACCGCCGACCGCGGACGCTTCGTCGCCCGCGGCGAGATGCCCCTCCGCGGCGGCGAGCTCGCCGGCCGGCTGCAGTGGCGCGCCGAGGACCTGTCGCTCTTCAACCGGCCGGATCGCCGGCTGCAGGTCGACGGCGAGGGGACGATCGCGCTCGCCCAGGGCCGGCTCGTCCTGCGCGGCGCGATGAAGGCGGACTCGGCCTACTTCGAGTTCGAACCGCCTGCGGTCGCACGCCTGGACGACGACATCGTCGTCCGGGGCCGGCCGCGCGAGCGGCGCGCGGAGCGATTCCGCACCCAGCTCCTCGACATCGACATCGCATTCGACTTCGGGCCGAACTTCCGGATCCTCGGCGCCGGGCTGGAGACGCAGCTCGTAGGCAAGCTGGCGGTGCAGAGCGCGCCGGACGGCTCCCTCGTCGGCCGCGGGACCGTGCGCAGCCAGCGCGGGACCTACTTCGCGTTCGGGCAACGGCTCACCATCGACCGCGGTCAGCTCATCTTCGACGGTCCGATCGAGAACCCGGCCCTCGACGTCCTCGCGGTGCGCAAGGGTCTCGCCGTCGAGGCCGGCGTCGAGGTGACCGGGACCGTGCAGGTGCCGCGCATCCGCCTCGTCTCCTCGCCGCCGGTGCCCGACGCCGAGAAGCTGACCTGGCTCACGCTCGGGACCGGACCGGAAACCATCGGCGGCGCGAACCTCGCGGTCCTGCAGGCCGCCGCCGCGACCATTCTCACCGGCGGCCAGAAGCTGCCGCTTGGCCGCCAGGTCGCGCAGGCGGTCGGCCTGGACGACATCAGCGTGCGCGGCACCGGCGCCGCCGGCGCGCAGGTGGCGGTGTTCGGCAAGCGCCTCTCCGACCGCATGTACGTGGAGTACGAACAGGGCGTCGTCGCCGCCAACTTCATCGTGCGGCTCTCGTATGCGCTGTCGCGGTTCGTGTCGGCCAGCGCCGAGACCGGGCGCTCCACCGGCCTCGGCCTCTTCTACCGGCGCAGCTTTCAGTAGCTCGGCGTTTCCTTTCGAAACGCCTGCCGGGCGCCCGCGCGTTTCGAAAGGCGCGCGCCATTCAAGTGACTTTGTTAATATTCAATCGGTTCGCGCAAGGCACGCACATTGCTCGCTGCGGCGGACCACCCCGCATGGGCGGGGAAACAGGTGCCGCGGCGACGACCGCGGCCCACCAGGAGGAGGCGAGCCCGGCATGCCCACGCGGCCGCAATGCAGCTTCGATACGCGCTCCGGCACACCGCTGCCGGAGGGCGCGGCGGCGCGGCGCGCGCTCCTCGACGGCTTCAGCATCGAGATCACGCCGCGCGAGGCGTTGGGCCTGCAGCGGCCGGGCGGGCTGCTGCCCCGCGGCACCGCCGTGTACCTGCCGTACCTTCCGAGGGTCCCGTTCGAGGACACGGTCGCCGCGGCGCGGCGCGTGAGCGAGGCCGGCTTGCAGCCGGTGGTGCACCTGGCCGCCCGCGCCGTGCCCGGCGCGCTCGCCCTCGATGCGATGCTCGATCGCCTCACCGGCGAAGCGGGGGTGCGGCACCTGCTGCTGGTGGCCGGCGACCTGCCGCAGCCGCGCGGCCCGTACGCGTCGGTGATGGACCTGCTGCGCAGCGGTGCGGTCACCCGGCACGGGATCCGCGACGTCGCGTTCGCGGGTTATCCGGAAGGCCATCCGGAGATCCCGGATGCATCGCTCGCCGCCGCCGTCCGCGAGAAGCTCTCGTTCGCCGCGGCGTGCGGACTGCGCGCGCACTGGCTCACGCAGCTCTGCTTCGCCGCCGCACCGGTCGCCGCATGGACGCAGCGCCTGCGGTCGCTCCTGCCGCGCGCCGAGGTGCACGCGGGCGTGTACGGCGTGACCTCGCTGCGCACGCTGGTGCGCTACGGCCGCCTGTGCGGGGTCGGTGCGTCGCTGCGAGGCCTCCTGCGGGAACCGCGGCGCGTGTTTCCCTTGCACGGGGTACGCGACCCGCTCAGAATGGTCGACGAGCTTGCCGCCCTGCGGCAAACGGACCCGATGGGCGCGCCCTCCAGAGTGCACTTCTTCTCGCTCGGCGCGTTCTCCGCCACGGCGGAGTGGGCGAATGCCGTCGCTCGCGGCGAAGGAGGACTTCCATGAGCATCGCCGGGACCGGGTTGGCGCGGTCGTTTGCGGCTGCGCCGGCACGGGTACGTTGACGATGCGTCCCGGATCCTCGCCGCCGCTGCGGGTCGTGAAGGCGCGCGATGCCGCGTCGGTGGTCCCGCGGCTCAAGCAGGTCCTCATTCCCTTCGCGGATGCGGTGCCGTGGCCGGCGATCATCGTCGATGAAGCCGGCACCGTCCTGTATCTGAACCGGCCGATGCAGCAGCGCGGCGCCTCGCTCGACGACACCGAGGATCGTCGCCTCGCGGCGATGTTCCCGGAGTACGTCGGCGCGCTGGTCGGCGACGTGCCGTGGCTCACGCCCCAGGATGCCGCGGTGACGACGGCGCGCGGCGGCTCGCCGGTGCACGAGCGCGTGTGGGTGCGTCGCCTGCCGAAGGGCGCGTGCATCATCGTGAGCGACGAGACGCGCCTGCGCGAGCTCGAGATGGGCCACGCGCAGACCGCGCGGCTCGCCTCGCTGGGCTTCATGCTCGCGAGCGTGAGCCACGAGATCGGCAACCCGCTCGCCGCGATCCACTCGATGCTGCAGATCCTGCAGTCCAAGCGCGGCGTGTCGCCCGAGACGATGGAGCGCGGGCTGGCGAACATCGCCGGAAGCGTGCGCCGCCTCACCGCGATCACCCGCAAGCTCAACTCGTTCTCGCGCGTGGGCGACGAGGAGGCCTCCGCGTTCGCGGTCGACGCCGCCGTGGACGAAGCGGCGGCCATGTTCGGCTACGACAGCCTCGGCGAGGCGGTGGAGCTCGTGCATCACCGCGATCCGGCGGCCCTGGTGTTCGGCCACTGCGGCCAGATGCAGCAGGTCTTCCACAACCTCTTCCTCAACGCCGCGCAGGCGATGAACGGCCGGGGCACCATCGTCGTGACGGTCACGCGCGCCGACGGCGTGGTGCACGTGAGCGTCCGCGACACCGGCCCGGGCCTCCCGGCGAAGCAGAGCCACAAGGTCTTCGAGCCCTTCTACACCACCAAGCGCAACGGCGAGGGCACCGGCCTGGGCCTCGCGATCAGCCTGGAGATCGTCCAGGAGCACCAGGGCACGATCCGCGCGGACAACCATCCGGAGGGCGGCGCGCAGTTCCACGTCTGTCTGCCGCTGCACTACCCGCCGCAGCGCGAGGCGAGCGAGGCGCCATGACCGCCGAACGTCCCGCCGACCCGCCCGCCGTGGAGCGCATCCTCGTCGTCGACGACGAGCCCGCGATCCGCGACGCCGTGGTGATGCTGCTGCAGGGCCAGGGCTACGAGATCGTCGAAGCGGGCAGCCTCGCGGACGGCCGGGCCGCCTATGCGCGCGGCGGCTTCGACCTCGTGGTGAGCGACCTGCGCCTCGGCGACGGCACCGGCCTCGAGCTGCTGGAGACGCTCGCATCCGATGCCGACGCGCCGCCGGCGATCCTCATGACGAGCTATTCGTCGGTGGAGAGCGCGGTGGAGGCGCTGCGCCTCGGCGCCGTCGACTACATCATCAAGCCGTTCGACAACGACGAGCTCGTCCACTCGGTCGAGCGCGCGATCCGCGAGCGGCGCCTCAACCGCGAGAACGCGGTGCTGAAGCGCACGCTGCGCAAGGTGCAGATGCGGCACGGCCTGGTCGGCGACAGCCCCGGGCTGAAGCGCGTCATCGATCTCATGCGCCGGGTCGCGCCGTCGGATGCGACCGTGCTCGTGACCGGGGAGAGCGGTACGGGCAAGGAGCTGGTCGCGCAGGCGATCCACTACGCCAGCGCGCGCGCCGAAGGTCCCTTCGTGCCGGTGAACTGCGGCGCGATCCCGGCCGAGCTGATCGAGTCCGAGCTCTTCGGGCACGCCAAGGGCGCCTACACCGGCGCGGTCGTCGCCACCGACGGCCTCATCCGCGAGGCGCACGGCGGCACCCTCTTCCTCGACGAAGTGGGCGAGCTGCCGCTGGCGCTGCAGGTGAAGTTCCTGCGCGTGCTGCAGGACAAGCGCGTGCGGCCGGTGGGCGGCCGGGACTCCTTCCGCGTCGACGTGCGCTTCCTCGCCGCCACCAACAAGGACCTGAAGGCCGCGGTGGAGCGGGGCGAGTTCCGCGAGGACCTCTACTACCGCCTCAACGTCATCAGCATCCGCGTCCCGCCGCTGCGCGATCGCGGCGACGACGTGGAGCTGCTCGCGCGCCACTTCACCGCCCACTACGCCGCGAAGCTCGGCAAGCGCATCGCCGGCTTCGACGACGAGTTCGTGCGCTTCCTGAAGAGCTACGACTGGCCGGGCAACGTGCGCGAGCTGGAGAACCTCATCGAGCGCGCGGTGATCCTCGCCGACGAGGACCGCCTGTGCTATCGGGACCTCGCCGACGGCCTGCCGCCGGTGCCGCCAGAGCGCGACGCCGGCCCGCTCGCGCCGAACGAGCCGCTGCCGGTGGAGAGCTACATCCGCGAGGTGATCCTGCGCTACCAGGACACCCACTCCGAGGTCGAGCTCGCGAACATGCTCGGCATCGGGCGCAAGGCGCTGTGGATGCGCCGGCGCCGCTGGGGCCTGCCGCGCCAGTCACCGCCGGTCGCCGCGCGCTCCAAATGACGCGCCGCGCGGCGCGGCGTTTCCTCCGGGAGGACGCCCCCGTTTCGGATCGAAACGAAGGCCTCTGAGGCGCGCCCCGAAACCTTCGCACCTGGCTGTTTTCGAAGCGTTTCTTGCTTGGGCACGGGATTCGCTACCGCAGCCGGGACAGCATCACCCCGCCTGTCACCAGGATCCCTTAAAGAGAGGAACAACGATGTCCACCGAAGCCCCGAAGCGCAAGAAGGTCACCATCCCGATGCTGATGGAGAAAAAGAAGAAGAAGGAACCCATCGTGCAGCTCGCGGTGTACGACTACGAGAACGCCATCGTCGCGGACCGGCTCGGCATCGACATCCTGTGCGTGAGCGACACCGGCGGCATGGTGCTGTTCGGCCACGAGTCCACCACCTCCGTGTCCTTCGAGGAAGTGATGTTCATGGCCCAGGCCGTGAAGCGCGGCTCGCAGTACGGCCTGCGCATGGTCGACATGCCCTACATGAGCTTCCACCTCTCGCCCCAGCAGGCGGTGGACAACGCGGCGAAGTACGTCGCGCACGCGGGCGCCGAGGTGATGAAGTGCGAAGGCAACCAGCACCACGCGAAGAACATCGAGGCCATCGTGAAGGCCGGCATCCCGGTGCAGGGCCACATCGGCATCTGCCCCATGCGCATTCCCCAGCTCGGCGGCTTCACCGCGCAGGGCAAGACCGCGGACCGCGCCAAGGAGCTGATCGACGACGCCTGGGCGTTCGTGGATGCCGGGTGCTTCTCCATCATGTGCGAGGTGGTGACCTCCGAGGTGTCCGAGTACCTCGCCGAAGTGCTGCCGGTGCCGGTGATCAGCCTGGGCTCGGGCAACACCAGCGACGGCGTGCACATCATCGGCTCCGACCTCTTCCACC
>CAZKHE010000090.1:0-18894 GCA_964552535.1 uncultured Enterobacteriaceae bacterium
CGCCGGTGAAGTGCAGGTTGATGTCCTCCATCGGCACCACCTGGGCGTGCCCGCCCCCGGCCGCCCCGCCCTTGACCCCGAACACCGGCCCCAGCGAGGGCTCGCGCAGGCAGATCACCGCCTTCTTGCCGATGTAGTTCAGCGCATCGCCCAGCCCCACCGTGGTGGTGGTCTTGCCCTCGCCCGCAGGCGTCGGGCTGATCGCGGTCACCAGGACGAGCTTGCCGTTCTTGCGCCCCTTCAGGCTGTCCAGGTACTCCAGCGATACCTTCGCCTTGTAGTGCCCGTACGGCTCCAGGTGGTCGTCGGCTATGCCCAGCTTCTCCTGCGCCACCTTGCTGATGCGCTGCATCTTCGCCTGCTGGGCGATTTCGATGTCGGACGGCATGTTGTTTCTCCTGGTTGTTGACTGCTGCGCCGCAGAGTGCCTGGGGAGGAAGCGTGCACATGGAGATGCACGGAGCGCACGCGCGTGCCGTGCTCCGTGCGGGCTCCCCTTCCATCCCGCGCCTCTGCAGCAGGGTTCACGGTTTCGGCGTCGTCGGAGGCGCCAGAGTCGGACGCACTATAGGAAAGGCCGCACTGCGGCGACATTGACGGCCGTCAAGATCGCCGGGCGCGCTGCCCGTCGCGGCTCGCCGCATCCGGCGTGCGCCGGTGCGCCAGCGCCTGCTCTCCGGCGAACCGTGCATTCCCACCGAGCGCCTCCTCGATCCGCAGCACCTCATTCGATGTGCAACCGATCAAGGGGGCACACCCCCTTGAACCCCCAAGTCACGATGCTGCGTTCCGGGCGCGCCGGTGCGCCAGCGCCTGCTCTCCGGCGAACCGTGCATTCCCACCGAGCGCCTCCTCGATCCGCAGCACCTCATTCCATTTCGCCATTCGCTCCGAACGCGCGAACGACCCGACCTTGAGCTGCTGCGCGTTCCAGCCGACGGCCAGGTGCGCGATCGACACGTCCTCGGTCTCCCCGGAGCGCGCCGAGACGATGGTGGCCCATCCTGCAGCGCGCGCCGCTTCGAGGGCGGCGCGCGTCTCGGTCACGGTGCCGGCCTGGTTCGGCTTCACCAGCACCGCATTGCAGGCGCCGCGCGCCGCGGCGGCCTGCACGCGCCCCGCGTGCGTCACGAGGAAATCGTCGCCGATGATCTGCACGCGGTGGCCGACCGCGCGCGTGAACCGCGCCAGCCCCTCGGCATCGTCCTCGGCCAGCGGGTCCTCGATGGAAGCGATCGGATAGCGATCGAGCCAGCCGACGAGCATCTCCGCCATGCCGTCGGAATCGAGCTCGCGCCGTTCCAGGCCGAGGCGATAGCGTCCGTCCGCACCGAACTCGCTCGCCGCGATGTCGAGCGAGAGCGCGACGTCCGCGCCCGGCGCGTACCCGGCACGCTCGATGGCGCGCATGAGCCAATCGAGGGCCTCCTCGTTGGTGTCGAACAACGGCCAGTAGCCGCCCTCGTCGGCCACGCCCGCGACCCGCCCCGCCTCCAGCATCAAGGCGCCCGCCGCGCGATAGACCTCGGCGGTCATGACGAGCGCGTCCGCGAACGTGGCCGCGCCGACCGGCATCACCATGAAGTCCTGCACGTCCACGCGCCGGCCGGCGTGCGCGCCCCCGCCGAAGACCTGGATCTCCGGAAGCGGAAGCGTGACCTCGGCGCCGCGCGCCAGATACCGCCACAGGGGCTCGCCGTGGGACGCCGCTGTAGCGTGCAGCACCGCGAGCGAGACGGCGATGCACGCGTTGCCGCCGCACCGGGACTTGTCCGGCGTGCCGTCCGCACGCAGCAGCGCCTGGTCGACGGCCGCTTGGTCGAGTGCGTCCAGTCCCGCCACGGCGAACGCGAGATCCTCGCGGGCGTACGCGACCGCGCGCGCGACGTCGAGGCCGCCCAGGCGGGCTCCCCCGTCGCGCAAGTCGATTGCCTCATGCCGGCCGCGCGAGGCCCCGGCGGGCGCGATGGCCCGGCCCACCGAGCCGTCGGCGAGCGTCACCTCGGCCTCCACGGTGGGCCTTCCCCGCGAATCCCACACCCGTCGTGCGTGTACGCGCTCGATTGCCGTGCCGCTCATGGCGCTCCTTTCGTCGTGACGCGCGATTGAATCACCGCGGCCCCGCGCTGTCACGGTGCGGTGATACGCTTCCGCCCCCATGGTCCTCGTCGTATACGCCCACCCGCACCATCCGCGCGCACGGGCCAACCGCGCCCTGCTCGGCGCACTGGGCGACCTGCCGGACGTGACGGTGCACGCGCTCTACGACCGCTATCCCGATTTCGACGTGGACGCCGACGCTGAGCGGGCGGTGGTCGGGGCGGCCCGGGCCATCGTGCTGCAGCACCCGCTCTACTGGTACGCGATGCCCGCCCTCGCCAAATTGTGGCTCGAGCGGGTGTTCGTGCACGGCTGGGCGTACGGCGACGGCGGCGACGCCGTCGCGGGCAAGCGTTTCCTGTGGACGGTGACGACCGGCGGCGGCGACGACGATTACCGACCCGGCGCGCCGCACGACCAGCCGTTCGACGCCTTCGTGCCGCCGGTGCGCCAGTTCGTCCGCTACTGCCGCATGGCGTGGGAGCCGCCGTTCGTCGTGCACGGTGCGCACCGCATCGACGACCCGACGCTGAGCGAACGGGTGGCGGCATACCGGGCACGGGTCGCAGCGCTGGCGGCGCACGGCTGATGCTCTACACCGCCATCGCGTTGCTCGCGGCCGCCGTGCTGCTGGTGCCGCTGGCGCATCGCCTCGGCGCAGGGGCGATCGTCGGCTACCTCGCCGCCGGCGTCGTCGTCGGCCCGTTCGCGCTCGGGATCGTTCCGGACGCGGCCTCGCTCGCCGCCGTGTCGGAGCTCGGCATCGCGATGCTGCTGTTCGTCATCGGCCTCGGACTCGAGCCGCCCCGGGTCTGGGAAATGCGCCGGGCAGTGTTCGGCGCGGGCGTCGCCCAGGTCGGCCTCTGCGGCGCGGCGCTGTTTGGGCTCGCCCTCGCCGCCGGGCTCGCGTGGCAGCCGGCCCTCCTCGTCGGGCTGGCCCTCGCGCAATCGTCCACCGCGATCGCGATGCAGCTCATGACCGAGCGCAACATCATCGGCTCGCCCACCGGCCGCATCGCGTTCGGCGTGCACCTGTTCCAGGACCTGTTCGCGCTGCCGCTCATCGCCCTCGTCGGCGTCCTCGCGCACGCGGAGACCGCGACCGGGGACGCGAAGCCCGCGTGGCTGATGGCGCTCGTGCTCGTCGCCGCCGTCGTCATCGGCCGGCTGGCGCTCCGCCGCGCGTTCCGGCTCATCGCGGCGAGCGGCTTGCGCGAGGTCTTCACGGCCGCCGCGCTGCTGTTGGTGCTCGGCATGGCGGGCCTCCTGCAGTGGGCCGGCTTCTCGCTGGCGCTGGGCGCGTTCATCGCCGGCATGCTGCTGGCCGATTCGGAGTACCGCAAGGCGCTCGAGACCGACATCGAGCCGTTCAAGGGACTTCTGCTCGGCCTCTTCTTCCTGACCGTCGGCGCATCGCTCGACCTCGCCGCGATCGCCGCGCGCTGGCCCCTGGTGCTGGCAGTCGCCGCGGTGATGCTTGCCGCCAAGTCGGCGATCCTGCTCGCGATCGCGCCGCTCGCCGGCGTGCCGCGCGGCGGCCGGCTCGCGTTCGTCGCCGTGCTGGCGCAAGGCAGCGAGTTCGGGATCGTCGTCATCGCCGCCGCCCAGGCCGCCGGCTTGGTCACCGGCGCACAGGCGAGCGTGCTCGCGCCGGCCATCGTGCTCTCGATGCTGTTCAGCCCGCTGGCGCTGGCGCTCTCCGACCGTCTGGAAGTGCGGCGCCAATCCGCCCGGCCCGCGGACGAGGCGATGCCGCCGCAGGCCGCGCCGGTGATCATCGCCGGGTTCGGGCGCGTCGGCCAGATCGTGGGGCGGGTGCTCTTCGCGCAGGGCATCCGCGCCACCGTGCTCGACCGGGATCCGCAGCAGATCGAGTTGCTCCGCAAGTTCGGCTACAAGGTGTTCTACGGCGACGCGACGCGGCTCGACCTGCTGCGCGCCGCGGGCGACGCGGATGCGCGCGTCCTGGTGAACGCCATCGACGACGTGGATGCGAGCCTCGAACTGGTCGACACGGTGCGCGGGGCCTTCCCGGGGCTCGCCGTCATCGCGCGCGCACGGAACGTCCGTCACGCCCTCGAGCTCCGCAAGCGCGGGGTGACGCTCCTCGAACGGGAGACGTTCGAGAGCTCCCTGCGGCTGGCGCGCGAGACGCTGCAGGCCCTCGGCGTCGCACCCTACGATGCCCGCCTGGCGGCGGAGCGCTTCCGGCGGCACAACGTGGCGACCTTCGAAGCGATGTACGAGCACTACGGCGACGAAGAGCGCATGGTCGGCGCGGCGCGCGCCGGCCGCGAGGAGTTCGAGGCGTCGATGCAGCGCGACCGGGCGCTGCGCGAGCGGGCCGGCCGCGAAGGCTGGCAGTAGCTATCCGCGCCGCCAGGCCTCGGCGATTTCCGCAAGCGTCGCGGCGGGCGCGAGCAACAGCGGGACGGCGACGGCCCGGACGCGGTCGCGTTCGTCGTCGCGGGTGATGTACTCCACCGGCGACTTGCCGTCCACCCGGGCCAGGAAGAGCCCGGGCAGCAGTGCGGCGGCGCGCCGCTCCAGCCCCGCCCGCGGCTCCCACGTCACGCCCTCCAGATAGGCCGCCGCGAGCGCGGCATAGCACTCGAGGTAGCGCTCGCGCCACTGCGGCCGCCACACGCCCTTCAGCAGCAGGTGGTTGAGGCAGAAGGCGAGGTCGAATGCGGGATCGCCGTACCACGCGCACTCGGCGTCGAGGAACACCGGGCCGCGGGGCCCGGCGAGGATGTTCTTCGGGCTGACGTCGCCGTGCACCAGTGCGTGCCGGGTCGCCGCGGTGTCCGCGGCGAGGCGCTCGAGCGCTGCAGCGCAGGCCGGATGGCGCTCGGCGGTGGCGAGCAGGTACGGCTCGAGGCGGATGGGGTGGAAGATCGCGTCGGTGGCGAAGCGGCGCGCCACGTCCTCCCGTCCGGCGGTGGCGGCGTGGATGCGCGCGATGCGACGGCCCACTTCCGCGGCGAAGGCAGGGTCGATGCGGCCGTCGCGCAGTTCGCTCTTCCACACCGGGAACGCGTCCGGTGGCAGCCAGTCCATCGCGAAGAGGCCCGCCGAAGCGTCCTCGGCAATCAGGCGCGGCACGGCGTCCGCGACGATGCCGCCGGCGACGCGCAGCCACTCCGCCTCGCTGTGGTTGCGCGCGACCGGCGCGCGCCAGTCCGCCGCAACCTTGAGACGGGCGAGCGCCCGCTTGACGCAGAACGTCCCCGACGCGGCATCGACGCGCGAGATGTCGGACGAGACGCCGCCGGCAAGCGGGGTGATCCGCGGCGCCTCGCCGGGCGCCACCAGGCCCATCCGCGCGAGTGCGTCGATCAGCGCAGGGTCACTCACGGGAGCGTCTCCGGGTCCACGATCCAGCCCTCCAGGGTATCGAACGCGCGCGGCAGGCCGCAGCCGGGCGCGGCCTCGCTCCAGGCCGCCTGCAGTGCCGCGAGCACGGCGTCGAGC
This sequence comes from uncultured Enterobacteriaceae bacterium, assembly GCA_964552535.1. GTDB lineage: Bacteria > Pseudomonadota > Gammaproteobacteria > Burkholderiales > SG8-39 > CAZKHE01. The sequence continues at coordinate 5,575 of CAZKHE010000090.1, forward strand.
GCGTCGGCGTCGCGCGCCTCGGCGAGCGCGGCGGCGTCGGCGTCGCGAAGCACGACGCGAAAGCCGTACGCGCCCGACAGCGCGCCGTCGCGGAGCGCTTCGACCAGGCGGCGGCGTGCGGGTGCGCGCGACGTTCCGGCGGGATCGTTCTTGTAGCTCTCGCGCCCCAGCAGCTTGCGGGCGGCGAGGCCCGGGTAGGCTTCGACCGCGACGCGCGCAGGGTCGCCGCGCTGCATCCGCGGCAGCGTGACGCGCGCGCGCCGCAGCCTGAGCGCCCCCTCGTAGAACATCTTGCCCACGGGCACGTAGGCGAGCTGCATCGGACTGGACGAGCCGGCCGGGCGATCGGTCGCACGATGCAGAAGCTTGGTCCCCCCGGGCCGGGTCCGCATGAAATCGTAGATGCTCGTCTCGAACGTGCGCCGTTCCATGCGCGCGACGTGGTCCGCGAAGGCCGTCCAGCGCAAGGGCCACCCGCATGCCGCGACGAAAGCGCGCGGCTGGCCGAACGGAAAGTCGAACCCGCCGTGCCAGGGCCCCGGCATGGCGAGCAGACGGTCGAAGTCCGCGAAGCGGCCCATGCGCTCGATGCGCTCCACCACGAGCCGTGCGCCGGCGGGGCGTGCGATGGCGGCGACGATCGGCTTGCGCGGCGACGGCGCCGCCGTGAAGTCCACGCCGAGGATGACGGGCGTCTTCAGTCGACGATCGCCGCCGCACCGCGGCCGGCCACCGCCGTCACGCCGGCGCCGCCGACGAAGTCCCGGACGGCGCGGCTGTATGCCTCGAACGCGACGCCGGACACGTTGCTGTGACCGCCACCCTCCACCAACAGCAGGCGCTTGGGCTCGGGCGCCGCGGCGTGCAGGCGCTCGCTCATTGAGGGCGGCACCCAGCGGTCGCCGGTACCGTGCACGAAGAGCACCGGCACCGCGAGCTTCGGCACCTTGGCGAGGGAGTCGAAGCGCTGGGTGAGAATGAGCCCGACGGGCAGGAAGCCGTACTTGGTGGTCTCCGCCATGTCGCGGATGGAGGTGAACGACGACTCGACGATCAGCCCGGCCATCTCGGTCCGCCGGGTGGCGAGATCGATGGCGACCGCGCCGCCGAGCGAATGCCCGTACACGAAGCGCCGCCCGGCCCGCGGCTCGCGCGCCTTGAGCGCTTCCCAGCCGGCGAGCGCGTCGGCATAGGCCTGCGCCTCGGAGGGCAGGTCGCCGTCCGAGCGCCCGAAGCCCCGATAGTCGATCGCAAGGACGTTGAAGCCCATGCGATGCCAGCGGGCGATGCGGAAGAGATTGCCTCCGAGGCTCCAGCGCGCGCCGTGCAGGTACAGGACGCTCGGCGCATCCGTCACGGCGGCCGGAATCCACCAGCCGTGCACGCGCTCGGCCCCCTCGCCCTCGACGCGCGGCACGTCGAGCCACAATTCCTCGAAGGCGAGGCCGTGATCGGCGGGCGAGCCGGCGTATTCCTTCACCGGCCGGAAAATGAGTTCCCGCTGCTTGACGTCGAGCGCGGCGCAGCCGCCGGCGCCCGCCGTCGCAAGCGCCACGGCGAGCACGACCCAGCGGCGCAGCCGTCGGTGCACGGCGGTCAGCGCCGGGCCGCGGTCCAGCGAGCCTCGCCGCCCGTCTCCATGCGCATGGTGCCTTCCATGGCGTTCGGCCCGGTCACGCGGCCGGTGAAGTCGCGGCGCACGCCGTTGGCGTCGACCAGGGCGAACTGGATCCGCTCGCCGACCAGCCGCGTCTCGCGCAGGCCGGCGTTGAGCGGGCCGAGGCGGACGTTCCCGTCGATCTTCTGGTACTTCTGGTCGAGGGTCATGTCCCACTGGTCATTGCCGGCATTGAGCCGCCACGACCCCTGCACCTTCGCCGGCACCACCCAGAAGTACGCGCGGCGGCCGTCCATCATGGTGGTCTCGTCGGGCTCCCAGTCGTCCATCGTGAACTGGTGCGAGCTGATCCGGGTGCCCGGCTTCATGTCGAGGAGCTTCGGCCGCAGCTTGAGGTTGAGACCGGGCAGGAGGTACATGGTGATGACCGTGGCCTGGCTGAAGTCGGACTCGAAGATGTCCGCCTTCACGAAGCGCACGCGGTTCCCGACGCCCTGTGACTGCGCGCTCTTGTTGGAGAGCTCCACCATGTCGGGGTTGTACTCGATGCCCTGCGCGCGCGCGCCGAACTTCTTCGCCGCGGCGATGGCGATGCGGCCGTCGCCCGAGCCCAGGTCGATTACGAAGTCGTTCGGGGTGACCTGCGCCATGCGCAGCATGCGCTCGACGAGCTCGTCGGGAGTCGGCACCCAGATGACGTCCTTGCCCGCCTGGCCGACCTGCGGGACGAACTCTTCCTTCTTGGCAGGCGCCTGCGCCAGGGCGCCTGCCGCAAGCGCGAACGACGCGGCGACGGCGACGGCGAAACGCGCCGGGGACGACAGCTTCATCTACTGCTCCTTGAGAGGGGATGGCCGGAAACGGCGGCAGGGATCATAACCCGGCCGCTGCGCTCCAACACCCGCAGGGGCGGCTGCGCCGCGGGCGGGAATCAGGCCTTGAGCGCGGCGAGCACCTTCTCGGGCGTCATGGGAAGGTGGCGCAGACGCTTGCCCGTGAGGGCGAAGACGGCGTTGGCCACCGCGGGTGCTGCGCCGGGCACGCCGAGCTCGCCGACCATGGTCGGCGAGGTCCCGCCGCGCAGGACCTCCACGTGGATGGTCGGCGCCTCCGACATCCGCAGGATCGGATAGTCGGCGAAGTTGGACTGCTGGACGGCGCCGTCGGTGATCCGCACGCCTTCCTTGAGCGCCGCCGACAGCCCCCAGATGATCCCGCTCTCGACCTGGCCCGCGAACGCATCCGGATTCACCGGCAGCCCTGCGTCGGCCGCCGCCCAGTAGTTGTGCACGCGGATCCTCCCGGTGCGCCGGTCGACCGAGACCTCTGCGACCGCCGCCACCAGCGAGCCCACCTTGGGCGCGAAGATGCCGTACTCGGCGAACGCGACGCCGAGCGCCGTCCCGGTGCGCTTGCGCTGCCACTGCGACATCTCGGCGACCTTCTCCAGGACCCGCCGTGCGCGCGGGTCGTCGGTGAGCGAAAGGTGATACGCGAGCGGGTCCAGCTTCAGCTCGTAGGCCAGCTCGTCGATCATCGACTCGATCGCGAACTTGGTATAGCCCGAACCGATGCCCCGCCACGCCGCCACTCTCGTGCGCTCCGGCTCGAAGACGTGCTCGCCGACCCAGTTCTCGACCTTGTCGTAGTACGGCAGCTCCGCGCCGCTCATGAAGATCACGTCCCGGTCCTTGGCGTTCTTCACGTAGCCGGGGTGATAGAGGAAGTCCCCCACCGGTTCGCCCGCCACGCGGTGACGCCAGCCGACGATCCTGCCGTCCTTGTCGAGGCCGGCTTCGATGCGCTGCGCGGTCATCGGCCGGAAAGTGCCGGCCCGCAGGTCGTCCTCGCGGCTCAGCACGAGCTTGACCGGCTCGTTGACGGCCTTCGAGACGAGCGCCGCATCGACGGACGCCTCCACCGTCGCCCGTCGTCCGAAGCCGCCGCCCATGTAGTGCTGATGCACGCGCACCTTGTCCGGCGTCGTGCCGACCGCCTTGGCCACGTCCAGCGTGGTGCGCGTCGGCGCCTGCGTCCCGACCCACACGTCCACGCCGTCCGGCCGCACGAACGCCATCGCGTTCATCGGCTCCATCTGCGCGTGATAGACGAACTCGTTGAGGTACTCGCGGGCAACCACCCGCGCCGCGCCCTGGAGCGCGGGGATCGGCTTGCCCCTGGACTTCCACTCGACGGCCGGCCGCGAGCCATCGCGCGCATGCGCGAGATAGGCCTCGAAGTCTTTCGCCGGATTCACGGTCTCGCCCGGCACGCCGCCGCGCCAGGCGACCTGCAGCTTGCGCCGCGCATTCAGCACCTCGTGGAAGCTCCGGCCCACCACCGCGACGCCGTGGTCGAGCGTGACCACGTCCACGATGCCGGGCAGCTGCTTGAGCGCCGCGGCATTGGACGACTGCGGACCGCTGCCCCGCACCGGCGCCCGGACCATGGTCGCGTACAGCATCCCGGGTGTCCGGGCGTCGATCCCGTACTTCGCGGTGCCGTTCGTCTTCGGCGGCACATCGACGCGGGGCGCACCCTTGCCCAGCAGCCGGTAGCGCTCGGCCGGCTTGAGATCCTTGGCCGGGTCGATCTTCGGCAACTCGGCAGGCACCGTCGCGAAGGCGGCGATCTCGCCGTAGCTCATCCGCCGGCCCGAGGCGGCGTGCACGACCGTGCTGGGTTCGGTGGTGAGCTCGCTCGCGGGCACGCCCCAGCGCGTGGCGGCGGCCTCGACGAGCACCCGGCGCGCCTGGGCGCCGGCGATGCGCAGCGGCGTCCAGTAGCCCAGCGTGGAAATGCTCGCCACCACGTACTGCGCCTTGAAGACCGGATGGTGGTACGCCGCGTCGATCGGCGACTGCTGCACCACCACCTTGGACCAGTCCGCATCGAGCTCCTCGGCAACGATGAGCGGCAGGCCCGTCAGGATGCCCTGACCCATCTCCGGTGCCGGGGCCTGGATGGTGATGGTCCCGTCGGGCGCGATGGACACGTACGCGTTCAGCACGCCTTTGCCGTTGTCGGCACGCGCCTCGCCGGCTCCCCCGAGCGGGGGCAGCCCCACCGTGAAGGCGAACGCGAGGCCGGCGGACGTGCCGAGGAAGGTGCGGCGGCTCATGTCCACGACAGAGCCGTCATCGATGCGGATCGCCATGGCTAGCCCTCCTTCGCGGCGCGCTCGATGGCGCGCACGATGCGGCCGTACGTGCCACAGCGGCAGAGGTTGCCGTCCATGTGCGCGACGATCTGCTCGCGTGTCGGCTTTCGATTCCTGGCGAGGAGTGCAGCCGCCTGCATGATCTGCCCGGACTGGCAGTAGCCGCATTGCGGCACCTGCTCGGCCACCCATGCCTTCTGCAGGGGATGGTCGCCCTTTTCGGAGAGCCCCTCGATGGTGGTCACCTTGCGGCCCGCGACGGCCGAGATCGGCGTGACGCACGAGCGCACCGGTTGGCCGTTGACGTGTACGGTGCACGCTCCGCATTGCGAAATGCCGCAACCGAACTTGGTTCCGGTCAGTCCGAGGTAGTCGCGCAGCGCCCACAGGAGCGGGGTGTCGCCGGGCAGGTCGACGTCGACGGCCCGGCCGTTCACGGTGAGGGGGGTCATGCTGCCTCCTGGTCCTTTGCCCGAGGCGGCCCATGCCGCCTCCGCGCCTCGTTCGGGCACGTCGTTCCTTGGCATGGTAGTCCGTTCGTGACGGATTTTCCATGCGCCGGGCGCGGGCAATCGGGCCGTCCCAGAGGCGTCGATATAATTTACGTCTCCCTTCAAGAGGCCCGGCAGCGCCACCCCAGGACGCATGACGAGCGCAGCGAACCGCCGCATTCCCGGCGCCGGGGCCACCGAGGTGGAGTCGCGCCTGCGGGAGCTCCTCGCGGAGAGCCGTGCGATCTTCGAGCTCGCACCGGTCGGGCTGCTGGTGACCCGGGACGGCATCGTGATCGCCTGCAACCCGGCGTTCGCGGAAATGATCGGCCGGTCGGCGCCGTCCCTCATCGGCAGGCCGAGTGCGATCGGCTTCTCCTCCCGCGACGAGTACGAACGCTTCGCGCGGGAGGCAGCGTCGGCACTTGCCGCCGGCAAGCGCTATCACGGCGAGATCCGCCTCGCGCACAAGGACGGCACCACGCTGTGGTGCGAACTCGAGGGCCAGCCGGTGCGTTCGCGCGCCGGCCATCGCGAAACGGTCTGGTGCGCCCGCGACATCACCGCCGAGCGCCGCTCGCGTGAAGCCCTCGCCCGCGCGCTGCTCGACCAGCGCGCGATCCTCGACAACGCCTCCGTCGGGATCGTCTTCACCCGCGACCAGCGCGTGGAGCGCGTGAACGCGAAGGCGTGCGAGATCTTCGGCTACACCGAGGAGGAGCTGGTCGGACAGCCGGGCCGGGTCTTCTACGTGGACGACGCCGACTACGCCGAGATGGGCCGCGCGGCGGGACCCGTCCTCGCCCGCGGCGAGCTGTTCCAGACCGAGATCGAGCTTTGCCGCCGCAACGGCGGGCGGTTCTGGGCGCGCCTGGCCGCGAAGGCGGTGGACAGCGCGGCGACCCACCAGGGAACGATCTGGATCGCCGAGGACGTGAGCCAGCAGCGCCGCGCGGCGCTCGAACTGCAGCGGACGCTGCGCGAGCTGGAAGCGGTGTTCGAGAACGGCACGGTCGGGGTGGCGCACTCCCGCGCCGGCGTGATCCAGCGCTGCAACCGCAAGCTGGAGGAGATCTTCGGCTACGGCCCGGGCGAGCTCCTCCTTCACACCACCGAGCCGCTGTTCAAGTCGCCCGACGATTACCACGCCTTCGTCGACGCCGCGCTGCCGCAGCTCGGCCGCGGCGAGTACTACGAGGACGAGCGCGAGTATCGCCGCAAGGATGGCCGGCCGGTGTGGTGCCGGGTCGCGGGCCGCGCGGTGAACGTGCACGATCCCGAGGCGGGGCTCATCTGGATCGTCGAGGACGTCACCACGCAGCGCGCGGCGCAGAGCCTGATGCTGGCGGCGCGCGACGACCTCGAGCGCCGCGTCGCCGAACGCACGCGGGACCTGCGCCGCAAGAATGCCGAGCTCGAGGCCGAGGTCACCGAGCGCAAGCTGGCCGAGGCGGCACTGCGCGAGCGCAGCGAACGGCTGCTGTACCACCGCAACCGGCTGATGGAGCTCGCGCAGCTCGACAAGTCGGACATGCGCGGCGCGTTCTCGCGCATCGCGCAGGTCGCCACCTCCACGCTCAAGGTGGGGCGCACCAGCCTGTGGCTGATGCTGCCCGAGGGCACCGGCATCTGCTGCGAGCTCGTGCACTGGGCGCGGCCGCGCCGCGAGCCGCCGCCGCGCGCGGCGGACGTGCTCACCGCGGAAGCGCATCCCGCGTACTTCGCCGCGATCCAGGCGAAGGAGATCATCGTCGCGAGCGACGCGATGTCCCATCCGGCGACGCGCTCGCTCGCGCAGGACTATCTCGTCCCGCTCGGCATCGCCTCCGCCCTCGACGTCCCGGTCTGGCTCGATGGCCGCGTGGTCGGGATGCTGTGCCTGGAGAAGATCGGCGCGCGCCGCTTCTGGAAGCCGGAGGACGTGGACTTCGCGCAGGGCGTGGCGACCATGATCGCGCTCTCCATCGAGGCGAGCCAGCGCAAGCAGGCGGAGGAGAAGCTGGTGCACCTCGCGCACTACGACGCGCTCACCGGGCTGCCCAACCGCAACCTGCTGCAGGACCGCCTGCGCCAGTCGCTCGCCGTGGCCAACCGCAGCCACTCGAAGGTCGCGCTGATGTTCCTCGACCTCGACCGCTTCAAGACCATCAACGACTCCCTCGGCCACCTCGTGGGTGACCGGCTGTTGCAGGAGATCGGCGGGCGCCTCACCGGCGCGGTGCGCGCAGGCGACACGGTCGCCCGCCTCGGCGGCGACGAGTTCGTGGTGGTGCTGCAGAACGTGCGCTCCGCCGGCGACGCGGCGCTGGTCGCGCAGAACCTGCTCGACGCGGTGAGCCCGCCCGTGCTGATCGAAGGGGCCGAGCTGCACGTGTCGGCGTCGATCGGCATCAGCCTGTACCCGGACGACGGCACCGACGTGGAGTCGCTGATGCGCGCGGCCGACGTCGCGATGTATCACGTCAAGGACGGCGGCCGGAACGGCTACCAGTTCTTCGCGGCGACGATGAATGCGGCGGCGACGCGCCGCCTCACCATCGAGACGCAGCTGCGCCAGGCGATCCGCCGCCGCGAGCTGGTGCTGCACTACCAGCCGCAGATCGAGCTGGCCACCCGCCGCGTGCGCGCCGTCGAGGCCCTCGTGCGCTGGCATCACCCCGAGCACGGGCTCGTGCTGCCCGGCGAGTTCATCGGCGTCGCCGAGGAGAGCGGGCTGATCCTGCAGATCGGCAGCTGGGCGCTGGCCGAGGCCTGCGCGCAGAACCGGGCGTGGCAGGCGTTCGGCGCGCCGAAGGTGCCCGTGTGCGTCAACCTGTCCGCGCGGCAGTTCCGCGACCAGGAACTGGTGCATCAGGTGCGCCGGGTGCTTCAGGAGACCGGGCTCGAGCCGCAGTACCTGGAGCTCGAGATCACCGAAACCACCCTGATGCACCACTCGGAATCGACGCTCGCGATCCTCGAGGAGCTCAACCGCATGGGCATCGAGCTCGCGGTGGACGACTTCGGCATGGGTTACTCGAGCCTGTCCTACCTGAAGCGCTTTCCGGTGGACAAGCTCAAGATCGACCAGTCCTTCGTCCGCGACATCCCGGGAGACCCGGACGACGCGGCCATCGCTGCGGCGATCATCTCGCTCAGCGCCAACCTCAAGCTGAAGTCGGTCGCCGAGGGCGTCGAGACCGAGGCGCAACTCGAGTTCTTCGCGGGCCGCGGCTGCGACGCCGTGCAGGGGAACTTCGTGTGCCCGCCGCTGCCCGCCGACGAGATGGAGCGCATCTTCGCCGCGCCCGAGCGGCTGCTCGGGGTTTGACGAGCGCCGGGATGCAGGCTACGCGAGCGTCGCGACGAGCAGCGCCGCCGCGGCGACCACGCTGAGCCGATAGCGCAGCGGCAGGAACCAGTAGGGCACGGGATGCCGGCGCGCGAGCGCGCGGTCCATGACGAGCTGCAGCAGGAACGCGCCCGCCATGACGCGCAGCCCGGTCACCGTGGGCAGCATCAGCGCCGCCCAGCCGATCAGCGCCGGCGTGACGCTCCAGACGGTCGCGAGCCACTGCGTGCGCCGCGTGGCGGCCGGATCCATCATCGCCACGCCCCAATGCAGTGCACCGACGAAGGCGAGGATCACCGCGGCGTAGGTCGCGACCCAGTACAGCAGGAGGCTGCGGTCCGCTTCGGGCCCGAACCACGCGCCGACCGCCCCCGCGACGAACGGCACCAGCCCGGCCACTCCGGGAATGGCGTACGGAGCGGGAATGCCCCGGCCACTGGCGCCTGCGGTCGTCATGCCGACTCCAGCGCGAACGGCGCGCTCGGCGCCACCGTCTTCCAGAACTGCGAGAACGACTGGCACAGCTCGGGTGGATCGTCGAAATACCGCGGCGCCTCGACGAGCTGCACGCGCCGGTCCCGCAGCGCGTCGCGGTAGCCCGGATACTGGGTCTCGACGGCACGCACCGAACGCGCAAGGGCGAGACGCGGGAGGAGCGCCTGCACGTCCCCGGCCCAGATGCCGTCGGTCACATCGCGCATGCGGCGCAGCACGAAGGTCCAGCGCTGCACCGACCAGGGCATGGACGCGTGGAACGGAGCGTGCAGAATGCCGACCGCCACCGTCCCCGGTTCGCGCTCGCCAAGCGCCCACGGATGCACCAGGACGACGTCGCGGTCGGCCACCTCCGGCAACGTGAGGCCGATCGGGTCCGCCGGTCGATCCAGGAGTCGCGGTACCGCAACGCCCCGCTCCGGCGCGACGCGCTCCGGGCCGAGGCGCTCGGCGGAGCGCGCGAGCCGCTCCAGTTCCTCGTAGCTGCGGTCCACGGCGCAGCCGGGAGGCGCGAGTCCCGGCGCATGGCGCTCGACGTTCTCGCGGTTGAACAGGTAGGGCTTCGCACTGAACGTCCCGGCCACCCATTGCCACGACAGGTGGTTCGAGGCGAGGTCGCCGTCCAGCAGGTGGCCGTACAGCCAGTCCGCCGCCGCCCGCCAGTGCACCTTGCGCAGGTGGACGAGGTAGGACGCGAGCCACATGCGCGCATGGTTGTGCACGTAGCCGGTCTCGTACAGCGCGCGCACCGCCCGGTCGATCACGGGGAGGCCCGTGCGTGCTTCGAGCACGTCGCGCGGGAGCACGTGCGCATACTCGATGCGCAGCGCCGGCCGGCGCACGTCGCCGAGAATGCCAATGCCGAGATGGCGCCAGACGTGCTGCCAGTACTCGCGCCAGGCGAGTTCGAAGACGAGCTTGCTCCCGAGCGTGGCTCCACGTTTCAGCAGCACATCGACGGCCTCTGCCGTCGAGATCAAGCCGTGGGTGAGGTAAGGCGAGATGCGCGTGACAGGACCGTCGAGGTGGTTCCGCCGGCGCCCATAGCCGTCCAGATCCGCCGCGGCAAGGCGTTCGAGCGCAACCTCGCGGACGGGGGGAAAGGCAATGCGGTCGACGCTCGGCCGTCCACTGTGCACAGGACGCTCAGCCATGAAGTTGTGTCCTGGACGCGAGGTCGCCCAAACCCGTCATACGGGGACTACCGTGGGGCGCGGGAGCGCCGGATCGCAAGACGCGCATGAGCGGCGAGGGGCAAAAAAATGGCCGGACTCCTCCGGCCAGGGCCGATACAACCCCTTGAAAGGGAAGCTGTACCGGGGAACCTGGCGATTGCGAGCAGCCGTTGCGGCTCGGTCGTGATGGGAGGAGGAGGAGGGATCGCAGCGCCCGCTCGCATCACCAAGTTGAGCGGAGTATAGACCGTCCTTTCCTTTTTGTCTAGGACAATCGTGACGCATTCCCCGTGCTCGTACACCGGCCGGAGAGAACCGCTCCCGGTCGACGTGCGGTAGACCGGCGTGATCGCGCGCTTCGGTCGCCACGGCGACGCCCGGCGAAGCCCCAGCGCGCCAGGGCGAGATCGATACCGAACGGCTATACAATCGCGCCGCGGTACTCAGTCAAGATAACGAAGCTTCGCCGTACCTTTCCCATAGGAGGACCTTTCATGCAACGTCGCAAGTTCCTGAAGCAGGCTGCCGGCGCCGGAATCGCCACCGGCGCGCTCGCCGCCCCGGCCATCGTGAAGGCGCAGCCGACCATCAACTGGCGGTGCGCGTCGAGCTTCCCCAAGAGCCTCGACACCATCTACGGGGCGGCCGAGTACGGCGCGAAGCTGGTCAACGAAATGTCCGGCGGCAAGTTCAACATCCGGGTCTTCGCAGCCGGCGAGATCGTTCCGGGGCTGCAGGTGCTCGACGCGGTACAGAACGGTACGGTGGAGATCGGCCACACCGCGCCCTACTATTACGTCGGCAAGGATCCGACGTGGGCGCTGGGCACCGCGATTCCGTTCGGCCTGAACGCGCGCCAGTACAACGCCTGGTGGTACTTCGGCGGGGGCGACAAGCTCTACAACGAGTTCAGCCAGGCTGGCGGCGTGGTGTCGCTCCTCGCCGGCAACACCGGGGCCCAGATGGGCGGCTGGTTCCGCAAGGAAATCAAGTCGCTCGCCGACCTCCAGGGCGTCAAGATGCGCATCGGCGGCTGGGGCGGGCAGGTGATGGCCAAGCTCGGCGCCGTGCCGACGCAGATCGCCGGCGGCGAGATCTACCAGTCGCTCGAGCGCGGGACGATCGACGCGGCCGAGTGGGTCGGACCGTACGATGACGAGAAGCTGGGCTTCAACAAGGTCGCGAAGTTCTATTACTACCCCGGGTGGTGGGAGGGCGGGCCCGCCCTGCACTTCCAGGTGAACAAGAAGGCATGGGACAGCCTCCCCAAGGAGTACCAGAGCATGCTCACCGCCGCCGCGCACGGCGCGAACGAGTGGATGCTCGCCAAGTACGACGCGCAGAACCCGGCGGCAGTGCGACGCCTCGTGGCGTCCGGCACCCAGCTCCGCGCCTACTCCCGCGACCTGATGGAAGCAGCCTACAAGGCCTCGGACGAGCTCTACGCCGAGACCGCGGCCAAGAACGCCACCTTCAAGAAGGTATTCGACAGCTACATGGGCTTCCGCAACGAGTCCATCGGCTGGATGCGCGTCACCGAGAACTCGTTCGACGACTTCCTGGCCACCGTGAAGCGCTAGCGGCGCGTCAGTCGCGCCCCTCCGCGCACGGGACGAAGCCCCGCCTCGGCGGGGCTTTTTCTTGCCTGCGCCCTACTTCGTCCCCTGCTCCCGCAGCATGCGCTGCAGCGGGTCCTCCTCGGCGGGCGGCTTGACCGGAGGCTTCTCGCCGCTTCCCGGGCCGAGCAGGTCCTGGACCGACGAGTCGTCCTTCGGTCGCTCGTAGGTCTGGACCTCGATGTTGACGTTGCCCGGATCGACCTTGCGGGTATCGCCCGTCATCCAGAGCACCTCTTCCGGCCAGGCGATGACCGTCGCCAAGGCGACGAGCTGAATGATGATGAAGGCCACCACGCCGCGGTAGATCTCAATGGTGGAAATCGACGGCGGCGCGACGCTGCGCAGATAGAAGAGCGCGAAGCCGAACGGCGGCGTGAGGAACGAGGTCTGCAGGTTCATGCCGATCATGATGCCGAACCAGACGAGGTCGATTCCGAGCTTCTCCGCCACGGGCGCCAGGAGGGGCAGCAGGATGAACGCGATCTCGAAGAAGTCGATGAAGAAGCCGAGCAGGAAGACGATCAGGTTCACGATGATGATGAACCCCCACACGCCCCCCGGCACCAGGCTGAACAGGTGCTCCACCCACAGGTCTCCGTCGACGGCGCGGAAGACCAGCGCGAACACCGTCGAGCCGATGAGCACGAACATCACGAACGTGGTGAGCTTCGCCGAGGAGTCGAGCGCCTCGCGCAGCACCCTCCCGCTCAGCCGTCCGCGCATCATCGCCAGGACGACCGCTCCGACCGCCCCCATCGCGCCGCCCTCCGTCGGCGTCGCGATGCCGATGAAGATCGTTCCCAGCACGAGGAAGATCAGCACCAGGGGCGGCACCATGACGAAGAGCGCATGACGGTAGAGCCGGCCGCCGCGCATCGTGCGCGCCTCGGGCGGCAGGGCCGGCACCATGTTCGGCTTGAAGATCGACAGGGCGAGCACGTAGAGCGCGAGCAGGCCCACCAGCACTCCGGACGGGATCAGCGCCCCTGCGTACATGTCGCCGACCGATACGCCCAGCACGTCGGCGAGCACGATGAGGACCAGCGAGGGCGGAATGATCTGCGCCAGCGTGCCGGACGCGCAGATGACTCCCGCGGCGAACTTCTTGTCGTACCCGTAACGCATCATGATGGGGAGCGAGATGAGCCCCATCGCGATCACCGATGCAGCCACCACGCCGGTCGTGGCGGCAAGCAGCCCGCCCACGAAGATCACCGCGTACGCGAGGCCCCCGCGGATCGGGCCGAAAAGCTGTCCGATCGTGTCCAGCAGATCCTCTGCGAGGCCGCTTCGCTCCAGGACGATGCCCATGAAAGTGAAGAACGGGATGGCCAGGAGCACCTGGTTGGCCATGATGCCGAACAGCCGCTGCGGCAGCGCCTGCAGCAGCGCCGGCGTGAGCCAACCCATCTCGATGCCGATGAAGGCGAA
>CAZKHE010000091.1:0-18697 GCA_964552535.1 uncultured Enterobacteriaceae bacterium
GGTCGACGTCCCTTCAACGTCGGCCGGAAACGGATGGGTTGGGGTTCTGCGGCGGCGGGCCTCGCCGCCCCTTCGCGCAAGCGATCGTTCATCGCGACTCCTGGTGCGCGTTGTCCATGCCAACGCGTCGTGTGTTCAAAACGAAACGCGCGATTCGCAATGCACGTCGTTTCTTTTCGAAAAGAAACCACGACGCACGTCGCGCACATCGAGGCGCTTCCATAGCAAGCTCGGTGCCGTGCGCCTCGGCCGTTTTTCGTCTTGCGCTGCGCACGCGCTTGCACCTACGATGGCCGCACGCGTCGCGAGAAGGAGAACAAACGTGCGCGGCGTGCGAGTCGTGACCGACATCGGCACACACACAAGGAGGATGGATGTGAAGCGCAAAGGCACCCGCGAGCAAGGCACCGATGCCCTGCTCGTCAACAAGCACGATCGCGTCGCGGAAGTCGCATCGCTGCAGCGGCGCACGTTCCTGCGGCGCACCGCCGCCGTCGCGGCCGGCGGCGTCGCCACCGCGGCAGGCGCGCAGACGCTCGAGATCCCGCCGAGCAATCTCGCGCCGGGACGGCCGATGGACCCGAAGGCGTATGGCGTCCCCTCGAAGTTCGAGCAGAAGGTGACGCGGAATCGGACCGACGTGTTCGTCAACCGCCAGAACTGGTCGGACTGGAGCATGACGCCGCTGCAGCACCAGCACGGCATCATCACGCCGAACGGCCTTTTCTTCGAGCGCCATCACGCCGGTGTGCCGGACATCGATCCGGAGCAGCATCGCCTGGTGATCCACGGCATGGTGCGCCAGCCGCTCGTCTTCACGATGAGCGACCTGATGAAGTATCCGTCGGTGTCGAAGTTCTACTTCCTCGAGTGCTCCGGCAACGGCCTCACCGACTGGACCAAGGCGGCCTCGACCACGGTGCAGCAGAGCCACGGCCTGCTCGCCTGCGGGCAATGGACCGGCGTGCCGCTCGCGTGGCTGCTCGACGAGGCGGGCATCGATCCGAAGGGCAAGTGGATGCTTTTCGAAGGCGCGGACGGCTCGGCGCATACGCGCTCGATTCCGCTCGAGAAGGCGATGGCCGACACGCTGATCGTGTGGGGCCAGAACGGCGAGATGCTGCGCCCCGAGCAGGGCTATCCGCTGCGCGCGTTCGTGCCCGGCTGGGAAGGCAACGTGAGCGTGAAATGGCTGCGGCGCATCAAGGTCGGTGACCAGCCCTGGCACTTCCGCAGCGAGACGGCCCGCTACACCGACCCGATGCCGGAAGGGAAGTGGCGGCAGTTCAGCTTCGTGATGGAAGCGAAGTCCGTCATCACCAATCCCTCCGGCGGCCAGCGCCTGCAGCGTCCGGGGCCGGTGGAGATCGAGGGGTTCGCGTGGTCGGGCAACGGCACCATCCGCGCGGTGGACGTGACCACCGACGGCGGACGCACCTGGCAGGAGGCGCGGCTCGAGGAGCCCGTACTCGACAAGTGCCTCACGCGCTTCCGCTACAGCTGGCGCTGGGACGGCGGCCCGGCGCAGATCGCCAGCCGCTGCGTGGACAGCACCGGCTACGTGCAGCCCACGGTCGCCGAGATCGCGAAGGCGCGCGCGCTGACGGGCTTCGTGCAGCATCACAACGGCGTGTTCCCCTGGTCCATCGCCGCGAACGGGGAGGTGAAGAATGCGATCGCTTAATCTCGCGCTGGCCGTCGGCGCGGTTTTCCTCGCGAGCTGCGCGACGACTTCCTCCACGTCGAGCGTCCATCCGCCGCGACCCAACGTGTCCTACGGCAAGCCGATCACCGAAGCGCAGCTGGCGAAGTGGAACATCGACGTCCGCACGCCGGACGGGCAAGGTCTGCCCCCCGGACGCGGCGACGTCGCGCGCGGCAAGGTGGTGTACGACCAGCAGTGCGCGTCGTGCCACGGCGCCGAGGCGAAGGGTGGGTCGATGTACGGGACGATGGTCGGCGGCATCGGTTCGTTCACCACGGGCACGCGCGTGCTCACCCCCGGCAGCATGTATCCGTATGCGCCGATCCTGTTCGACTACATCCGACGCTCCATGCCGCTCACCGCGCCGCAGTCGCTCTCGGCGGACGATACGTACGCGGTGTCGGCGTACCTGCTGCATCTCAACGGCCTCATCCCCGCCAACGCGGTGATGGACGCGCAGTCGATGCCGAAGGTGCAGATGCCGAACCGCAACGGGTTCATCGTCGACGATCGTCCCGACGTGAAGGCCGTCCGTTGCATGAGCAACTGCAAGTAGAGGCCGCGGCGCCGGGCAGCGATGCCTGGCGCCGCAGTCTGCGCGCGCAACTTGTCGCGCAGCGTGAAGCAACACCGGATGCACTGCGCGCCGCGTGGGCGCAGTGCATCGACGCGCACCTCGGCGCGCTGCTGCACGAGCTTGCGCCGCGCATCGTCGGGGCCTGCTGGCCGTGGAAAGCCGAGTACGATCAGCGCCCGCTTTGTGCGACGCTGCGCGCGCGCGGCGTCGTCACGGCGCTGCCCGTGGTGGTCGCCCCCCGCGAGCCGCTCGCGTTCCGCGCGTGGGACGATGCAACGCCCCTCGAGAAGGACCGCTACGGCATTCCCTATCCGGCGCACGGCGCGTACATCGACCCCGACGTGCTGCTGGTGCCGATGAACGCCTTCGATGCGCAGGGCTACCGGCTCGGCTATGGCGGCGGTTTCTTCGACCGCACCCTCGCCGCGCGCAACCCGCGCCCGATCGCGGTCGGCATCGCCTTCGAGAGCGCGCGCGTGCCCAGCCTGTATCCTCAGCCGCACGATCTGCCCATGCGCTGGGTCGTCACCGAGCGCGGCGCCTTTTCCATGGAGCACCGATGAAGATCCGCAAGACCGTCTATTCGTTCGAAACCGTGCACGCCGAGTCGGGCAAGGACGTGGCCGTGCCGATTCGCCGCGCTTACGGCGTGGTGGTCGTGGAGAACCCGCACGCCGCACGCTACGTGGAGGACCTCACCGAGCTGTTCGACTACGGCGAGCGCATCGGCGAGATGGTGATCCCGAAGCTGCTCGCGCTCCTCGAGCAGCCGGCCACCGGCTACGGCAAGGCGGCGCTCATCGGCGCGGCCGGCGATCTCGAGCACGGCTCGGCGATCATCCACCCGAAGCTCGGCAAGCCGGTCCGCGCGGCGGTCGGGGGCGGGCAGGCGGTGATGCCGTCGAACATCAAGGTCGGCGCACCGGGCGCATCGATCGACGTGCCGCTCGGCAACAAGGACGATCCGTGGTCGTTCCCGGAGATGGACACCATCACCGTGACGGTCGGCGATGCGCCGCGCCCGAACGAGATCGCGGTGATCATCGCCGTGTCCGCCGGCACGCGCCCCAACGCGCGCAGCGGCAGGACGCGCGCCGCCAAGTAGCCGTCAGGCCGCGCGCGCCGCGGCCTCCAGCACGTGCTCGCAGGCCGCCAGGCTGAAGGCACCGGTGGCCTCGCGCAGGCTGCTCGCCATGTCGATCCAGTAGTCGCAGGCGCCGGACGCGGCCGCGATGCGCGGCAGCTCGTCCGCGACGTTCTCCGGCCCGAGCCCGCCCGCGTAGCCGCAGCGCAGCCGCGGCAGCGGCGCAGGCCACGCCTCGGGCCGCACGCCCTTGCCGCCGGAGGCGTCGAAGAGCACGTCGAAATCCGCGCCGCGCGCAGACAGCGCATCGATGAGCGCAGCGTTGTCCGGGTTGTGCTGCAGGATCACGCGGCCGGGATAGGCGCCGATGGCGCGATGCAGTGCGTCGATGTCCTTCGCCGTGGCGCGCTGGCTGAAGTTGAGCTGTGCGCGTGCGAACGCCGCCGCCTTCGCGCGGATCGCCGCATCGCCGGCGATGAAGGCATCGACGTGCGCATCGCAGAGATGGATCGCCGTGTGCGCGTCGACGCACGCCTGCAGGAACCGGGCGACCCACGCGTCGTCCGGATAGCGCGCCTCGCGGCGCTCGGCGGAGGACAGCACACCCCACTCCACCCGCGGATGGCGCCGGGCGAGCGCGGCGAGCGACGCCGGGTCCGTGTGCACGTCCGGGCCGGTGAGCGTCACGAGGGTCAGGGCGGCCAAGGCGAACGTCCTTCTCGGAAAGCGAAGCGCGGACTATAACCGCAGCGCCCGGGCGCGCCGTTAGAATCGCCTGCCCATGCAACCGGAGCGCCTCATGAGAACCCTCGCGCGCATCGCGCTTGTCGCCGCGGCCTGCCTCGTTGCGGTACCCGGCCTCGCCCAGGACTATCCGAGCAAGCCGCTGCGCCTCATCGTCGGCTTTCCGCCCGGCGGCAGCGCCGACGTGATGGGCCGGTTCCTCGCGCAGAAGCTCACCGAGGGGCTCGGCCAGCAGGTGGTGGTCGAGAACCGCCCCGGCGCGGGCAGCATGATCGGCAACGAGTTCGTCGCCAAGCAGCCGGCCGACGGCTACACCCTGCTGCTCGTCACCGGCGCCTATCCGGTGCAGGCGGCGATGGTGCGCAAGCTCCCCTTCGACCCGCTCAAGGACATCGCCATGGTGTCCACCGTCACGTTCTATCCGTTCGTGGTGAACGTGCGGCCCGATGCTCCCTTCCGCAACTTCGCGGAGTTCGTGGCGCACGCGAAGGCGAATCCCGGCAAGCTCAACTACGCCTCGTCGGGCGTCGGCTCGGTGCACCACCTCTCCGGCGAGCTCTTCAATGCGCTCGCCGGGACGGATCTCAACCACGTGCCGTTCCGGGGCGGTGCGCAGCCGCTCACCGAGCTGATGGCGGGACGCGTGGACGTGCTCTTCGAGGCCACGACGCTGTCGGTGCCGCAGATCAAGGGCGGCAAGCTGCGGGCGCTCGCGGTGACGTCGCGGGAGCGTGCGAAGGTGCTGCCCGACGTGCCGCCGGCGACCGAGGTGCTGCCGGATTTCGAGGTGAACTCCTTCATCGGCCTCGGCGTGGCCACCGGCACGCCGGCGCCCATCGTCGACCGCCTCAACCGCGAGGTGCGGCGCATCGTCGCCGCGCCGGAGACCGCGCAGCGCTTCCTCGAACTCGGCGGCGAACCGCGCGCCTCCAGCCCCGCCGAGATGCAGGCCTACGTCGCCGCGGAAATCGCCAAGTGGAAGCGCGTGGTGGAGCTGCGCAGGATCGAGCAGGAATAGCGCATCAAGCGGCGGCGGCAGCACCTGCCGCCGCGCACTGATGGTCTTCCTCGGGACTGCCGCCGCCGCAGCCCACCGCGCCGATCACCCGCCCGCCCACGATCACCGGCACCGCGCCGCCCGTCGGCAGCGCCTCGCCGCGCGACATCGCGGGCACGCCGGCCCAGAACGGATTGCCCGCATGCGCCTTCGCCATGTCGAGCGTGGGCTTGCGGAAGGCCGCGGCGGCCACCGCCTTCGCGCGCGACGACTCGGGCGTGAGGAAGCCGGTACCGTCGCCCTTCATCGTGAGCACGAGCCTGCCGGCCTCGTCCACCACCGAGACGGTGATGGCGACGCCCAGCTCCTTCGCCTTGGCGAGCGTGGCGCGGGCGATGCGGTCGGCGGTTTCGAGGTTCATGTCGATCATGCGGGCGCTCCGGATGCGAAGGTCGCGGAGCATAACGCCCGCCGCTGCAAAGCAGAAGGGGCGCCGTCGACGGGGACGACGCGCTCGACCGCCGCCGGCGTTCAGCGCCCCGTTGGGCGCCGCGCGTAGCGCTGCAGCAGCCACGCCGACGCAACGGTGAACGCGCTCACCGCGGCGAGGATCAGCGTCATGCGCATCCACGGCCGGCCGAGCGCGAGCCGCTCCTGCACGAGCACGAGCGCAGTCCACGCCCACTCGGCCGCGCCGAGGACCAAAGCCAACTGCGCGCCTCGCACCGCCCACTGCGCCGGCACGAAGAGCAGCGCGAGCGCCACGGCACAGAGCGCCACGCCCAGCCAGTCGGAGGATCGGAGGAAATGCGCGCCGAGGAGAACCAACGCAAGGGCCGGAGCGACGAGCCAGGCCCGCGACATCGAGGGTGATCGGATCATGGGGCGATTGTGCGGACGGGCAAGCGCGAGACGTTGAGGCAGCGCAAGGCAGCGTGTCGAGCGCGCCGACGACCCGCCGTGCTCTCCGGCACGACGCTTGCGTCCTGCAACAGCCACGAAGCACCGTCCGCCCGGAACCGCTCTGAAGCGAGATGCGAACGACCCTGTTGCGAATCACCGCCTTCGTCGTGCTGGTGACGCTGGTGCCAGCGGTGGCCAGCGCACAGGCGTGCCTGACGCGCTGTGTGCAAGGTGCGGCGGCACCGCTCGGGACGTCCGCCGCGGACGCGGGTGCTGACCGGCCGGTCGCGACACACGCCGATCCGCACCTGCACGCGGACGTCCCGCGGCTTGTCCACCAGCACCACGCGGGCACGTGCCTGTTCGCCGTGTCGCCCTTCCTCGTCGACCCGGGGACCGCCGGCCCTGCCCCGGGCGACGGCCAGCGATGGGCGCCGTTCGATCCCCTGCGGCTCGCTTCGTTCATCCCGCTGCCGCCCGAGCACCGTCCGCGGCGCGTCTGAGGCCTGTTTGCGCGCCGTCCCGACGCGCAACGCTTAAACCGGTTCGACCGGGTGCCCAGCGGCACCGGTCCCTTGCGATCACGTCGTGGCCTTGGCTGCCTTGGGCGCCGCGGCCACGCAGCAATACGAGGTTCCAACATGGCTCACGAGAAATTCCAGTCCTGCATCGACGCCTGCGACGCCTGCGCGGCTGCCTGCGACCACTGCGCCGCCGCCTGCCTCCAGGAAGACGACGTGAAGATGATGGCGCGCTGCGTCGCGCTGGACATCGACTGCGCGGCCATCTGCCGTCTGGCGTCCGGCTACATGGCCCGCGGCAGCGACATGGCGGCGCAGATCTGCCAGGCGTGCGCGGACGTCTGCGAAGCCTGCGGTCAGGAATGCGCGCGACACCAGCACGACCACTGTCAGCAGTGCGCCGAAGCGTGCCGCCGCTGCGCCGAGGAGTGCCGCCGGATGGCGGGCATGAGTAGCCGGGGCAGTACGGCGATGAGCGCAAGCGGCAGGGCCTGAACCGCCGCGCCCTGAGCGGCCGCCGCAGAAGGCGCCCGCGCGAGACCGAGCCAGCGCCTGGAGCGCTGGCTCGGGCCCTGAGTGGAGAACCCCGACGCACCGAGCGCAGCCGTCTGCTGCACGAACGACTGCGGACGCGCGCGAACGTCAGCGTCGGCGGCGCAACCGTCCTGACCAGGAGGAATGAATCATGTGGGGATACGACGGATTCGGCCACATGGGAGGTTGGTGGGGCTTGGGCATGATCCTGTTCTGGGTGCTGTTGGTGGGCGCACTCGTCGTGCTGGTGCGCTGGCTCGCGCTCGGGCCGGGCCGAGGGAACGGCGGCAGCAGCGAACGACGCGCCCTCGACATCCTGCGCGAACGCTACGCGCGCGGCGAGATCGACCGGCAGGAGTTCGAGGAGAAGCGCCGCGATCTGGAGACCGGCTAACGGCGCTCGTCCCGCGCTGCGTTCCGCAACCGCAGGGCGTTGCCGATCACCGACACCGAGGACAGGCTCATCGCCGCCGCGGCGATGACGGGCGAGAGCAGGATGCCGAAGAACGGGTACAGCACGCCGGCCGCGACCGGGATCCCGAGCGTGTTGTAGATGAACGCGAACACGAGGTTCTGCTTGATGTTGCGGACGGTCGCGACGGAGAGCGCGCGCGCCCGCGCGATGCCGCGCAGGTCGCCCTTCACCAGCGTGACCTGCGCGCTTTCCATCGCCACGTCGGTCCCGGTGCCCATCGCGATGCCGACGTCCGCGGCGGCCAGCGCGGGCGCATCGTTGATGCCGTCGCCGGCCATCGCCACCACTTTCCCCTGGGTCCGCAGGTCCTTCACGAGCGCCGCCTTGTCCGCCGGCTTCACCTCGCCGATCGCCTGCGCGATACCCAGCTGCGCCGCGACCGCGTGCGCGGTCGTGCGGCTGTCTCCGCTCGCCATGATGACCGCGACGCCCATGCGCGCGAGGTCGGCGAGCGCCTCGCGCGTGGAGTCCTTGATCGGATCCGCCACGGCCAGCATGCCGGCGAGTCGCTCGTCGACGGCGACGAACATCACCGTTCGGCCGCGCTCCCGCAATTCGTCCGCTCCGCGGCGCGCGTCTTCGGGAATCTCCACGCCACGCCCCTCGAGGAGGGCGGCATTGCCGAGTGCTGCACGGCGGCCCTTCACGCTCCCGAGGACTCCGCCCCCGGTCACCGACTCGAACGCCTCGGCCGTCCCCGCTGGCACGCCCCGCGCCTCGGCGCCCTCGACGACCGCGGCGGCGAGCGGGTGCTCGCTCGAACGCTCGAGCGCGGCGGCGATGCCGAGGAGCTCCGGTTCGGAAAACGGCGGGAGCGCGATCACTTCCTGCAGCGCGGGCTTGCCGACGGTGAGGGTCCCGGTCTTGTCCACCACCAGCGTATCGACGTCCCGCAGGCGTTCGATCGCCTCCGCGTTGCGGAAGAGCACACCCATGGAGGCGCCCTGGCCGCTCGCGACCATGATGGAGATCGGGGTCGCGAGCCCCAGCGCACAGGGACAGGCGATGATGAGGACGGCAACCGCGTTGATGAGCGCGTAGGCCAGCGCGGGCGCCGGACCCCAGATCCCCCAGACGATGAAGGTGAGGATCGCGACGACCACCACACTCGGCACGAACCACGCCGAGACCCGGTCGGCGAGCCGCTGCAAGGGCGCCCGGCTCCGCTGTGCCTCGGCGACCTGGTGCACGATCTGCGCGAGCAGTGTTTCCGCGCCGACGCGCTCCGCCTGCATCACGAAGGCGCCGGTCTGATTGACGGTGGCGCCGATCACCCTCGTGCCGGCCGCCTTCTCCACCGGGATCGGTTCGCCGGTGAGCATCGATTCGTCGACACTGCTGCGCCCTTCGACCACCGTACCGTCGACCGGGATCTTCTCGCCGGGCCGCACCCGCAGCCGATCGCCCACCACGACCGCCTCGAGCGGCACATCGCTCTCGGTGCCATCCGGCGCGATGCGCCGGGCGGTCTTGGGCGCGAGACCGAGGAGCGCGCGGATGGCGGCGCTGGTCTCGCCCCGGGCCTTGAGCTCCAGCAGTTCGCCGAGCAGGACCAGCGTCACGATGACGGCCGCTGCCTCGAAGTACACCGCGACCTCGCCGTGCTCGTCGCGGAACGCGTCGGGAAAGATCCCCGGGGCGAACGCGGCCAGCACGCTATAGGCGTAGGCGACGCCGACACCGAGGCCGATGAGCGTGTACATGTTGGGATGGCGGGACACCGCGCCTTGCCACCCGCGCACGAAGTAGGACCACGCGCCCCAGATCACGATGGGGGTGGTCAGCAGGACCTCCACGAGACGGACGGTGCGCGGGGGGATCCAGGCGATCGCGCTCGCGAGGACGCCGGCGTGCGGCGCCATCGCGAAGACGACGAGCGGCAGCGTGAGCAGGAGCGAGCCCCAGAAACGGCGGCGCACGGCGTCCAGCTCGGTGGTGTCGGCCAGCGCGGCCGGGACGCGCGGCTCGAGCGCCATGCCGCAGATCGGGCAATGCCCGGGCGCATCGCGGACGATCTGCGGATGCATCGGGCAGGTCCACTCGGCGGCCTGGGAACCGGTGGCACCGACCGCAGGAGGCGCCTCGTGGCGATGGGACCCGTGGTGGGCGTGGCTCGGCATGATCTCTCCTCCGCAAGGCCGCCCCTCAGGCGGTCAGGGCGCCTTTTCGACGCGCGTTACCACGTAGGTCGAGCCCTCCTTCTCGGCACGGAAGCGCACCTTGTCGCCGACCTTCACCTGATCGAGGACCGCCGGATCCTTCGCCTGGAAGACCATCGTCATGGGCGGCATGTCGAGGTTGGAAATCGGCCCGTGGCGCAGCGTCAGCTTTCCCTGCGCCTTGTCGACCTTGCGGACTTCGCCCTCGGCGAGGGCGGCGGCGCCCGCCTGGGCGAGCTGCAGAGACTGGTGCGGCCAGGACTGCGCAAGGATCGCGCCGGGTGCGGCGCATGCACCCGCCAGCAGGATAAGGACGATTCGAGACATGGCTTCTCCTAGGTGTGGTGGAACGAATCAACGGTCGAGGACGCGGATGCGTCCGATCATGCCGGCGTCGAAATGGCCGGGAATCAGGCAGCCGTAGTAGAACTCGCCGGCGCGGGTGAACTGCCACCCGATCTCGCCGGACTTTCCCGGGGCGACATGGACCATGTGCGGCTCGTCGTGCTCCATGTCGGGGAATTTCTTCATCAGCTCGCCGTGCTCCTTCAGCTCGTCGAGCGTGCCGAGCACCAGCTCGTGCATCGCCTTCCCCGAGTTCGTGACCAAGAAGCGGATGCGCTCGCCGCGCCTCACCGTGATCTCCGCAGGCGCGAATCGCATGGCGTCGCTCATGTCGACCTTGATGGTGCGCCGCGCGCGCCGCGGATCCGCAGCGCGTCCGAAGGCCTTTTCCTCGGCCTTGGAATAGTCGATGGCCGGGCGCCTGGCATGCCCGCCCTCGCCATGCGCGAAAGCGGCCGCCGGCAGCAGGGCGCAGGCGAATGCGCAGGCGAGCACTCGTACGGTCCTGTTCACATCCGTTCCCTCCGGTCAGTGGCCGCGATGGCCGCTGGGCTTGCGCACGCGCATCGCCCCCGACGCGGGCGGCGATTCGGCCCGCGCCACCTTCGGCGCTTCGCCGGTCCACTCGTACGCGACGGTGCCCGGCGGATGCCTGTACCAGCCCGGATCCTTGTAGTCGTTGCGCGCGAGGCCTTCGCGCACCTTGACCACGGTGAACATGCCGCCCATCTCGAGCGGCCCGAACGGCCCGCTGCCGGTCATCATCGGCAGCGTGTTGTCGGGCAGCGGCATCTCCATCTCGCCCATGTCCGCCATGCCGCGCTCGCCCATCACCATGTAGTCGGGCACGAGGTTCATGATCTTCTTCGCGACGCCGGTGTGGTCGACGCCGATCATCGTCGGCACGTCGTGGCCCATGGCGTTCATGGTGTGATGGGACTTGTGGCAATGGAAGGCCCAGTCGCCCGGCTCGTTGGCCAGGAACTCGACCGCGCGCATCTGCCCCACGGCGACGTCGGTGGTCACCTCGTCCCAGCGCGACTCGGGCCGCGTCCAGCCGCCGTCGGTGCCGGTCACGGTGAACTCGTAGCCGTGCAGGTGGATCGGGTGGCTGGTCATCGTCAGGTTGCCGATGCGAATGCGCACGCGGTCGTTCAGCCGGACCGGCATGTGGTCGATGGCCGGGAAGACGCGCGAGTTGAACGTCCACAGGTTGAAGTCGAGCATGGTGTTGACCTTGGGCGTCGCGCTGCCCGGCTCGATGTCGAATGCGCTCAGGATGAAGGCGAAGTCGCGGTCCACCGGCATGAACTTCGGGTCCTTCGGGTGGGTGATCCAGAGGCCGTACATGCCCATCGCCATCTGCACCATCTCGTCGGCATGCGGGTGGTACTTGAAGGTGCCGGAGCGGCGCGCCACGAACTCGTACACGAAAGTCTTGCCCGACGGAATGTGCGGCTGGGTGAGGCCGCCGACCCCGTCCATGCCGTTCGGCAGGCGCTGCCCGTGCCAGTGGATCGTGGTGTGCTCGGGCAGGCGGTTGGTGACGAAGAGGCGCACGCGGTCGCCTTCCACCACTTCGATGGTCGGGCCCGGGCTCTGGCCGTTGTAGCCCCAGAGGTTCGCCTTCATGCCCGGGGCGAACTCGCGCACGACCGGCTCGGCGACGAGGTGGAATTCCTTCACCCCGTTGTTCATGCGCCAGGGCAGGGACCAGCCGTTCAGCGTGACGACCGGGTTGTACGGCCGGCCGGTGGACGGCACGAGCGGCGGCTGGGTGAGCGGGCTTTCCTGGGTCTGGATCTCGGGCAGCGCCGCCAGGGCGACGCGCGACACCGCGGCCGCGCTGACCGCGGCGGCTCCGGTGAGAAAGGCTCTGCGTGAAAACATGCGGGGCTCCTGGATCAGTGGCCGCCGCCGGTCTGTGCGACCGGCATCGGCGAAACGGTACGGACGGAGGCGCGTGCGGCACTGCCGGCGCCCGTCATGGCCGCCTGCAGTTCGGTCTCGGCGAGCCAGTAGTCGCGCGTGGCGTCGATGGCGGCGTTGACGGCGGCGACCTGCTCGCGCGCGTCGGCGAGCAGCTCGAACACGCTGATGAGCATGCCGTTGTAGCGCAGCACGTTCTCCTCGGAGATGCGCTTGCGCAGCGGCACGATCTCCTCCCGGTAGTGCTTCGCAGTGTCGAAGGCGGTGCGATAGCCGGTATAGGCTTGCCGCACCTCGGACCGCGCGTTCAGCGCCGTCTCGGCGACGCGGCTCACGCCCTACATGTACAGCGCCTCCGCCTGGGCGACGCGCGCCGTGCCGAAGTCGAAGATCGGAATCTCGATCGAGAACGCCCAGCCGTAGGCGAACGGATGCTCGCCCTCCTTGGTCCGCGCACGGCCGACCTCCAGCGCATTGACGAAGCGGGTGGTCTTCACCAATCCGAGGGACTGGCGCAGGCTCTCGAGCTCGCGCTGCGCGGCCTGGACATCGAGGCGCTCGCGCAAGGCGTTCTCCGCCACGTCCGTCGTGGCCGCCGGTGCGGGCGGCAGATCGGGGAGCCGTTCGGGCAGCGTGAACGCGCGGTCGTCGGCGAGGCCGAGCAGCCGCGTGAGACGTTCCCGCGCCGCGACCGCGGCCTGCTGCGCGCGTGCGAGCTGCGCCGTGGACTCGGCATAGAAGACCTGCTCGCGCATCTGCTGCAGCTTCGAGTAGTTGCCCGCGCGCGCCATGCGCCGCGCGAGCTCGGCGCTCGCCTCGGCCGCCTCGCGCACCTGCAGCATGTAGCGCACCGTCTCCTCGGCGGCGACCGCCTCGAACCACGCGCGGCGCGCCTCGTAGGCGACCGCGAGCGCTTCGCGGGCGACGTCGGCCTGCACCCGGGCGAAGCGCTGCGCCTCGTACTTGTAGCGGATCGGCATGAGCAGCAGCCCGAGGACGTCGGTCCCGATGGACTGCTCGACCTTCTCGACCGATTCGCCGTACTTGGTCCGCAACGATGCGATGCGCAGTGCCGGCAGGCGCCCGGCGGCGACCATGTCGGCCTCGGCGATGCCGAGTTCCGCAAAGGTGGCCTGCAGACCCGGGTTGTTGACGAGCGCGATCTGCACCGCATCGTCGGGGCCGATGGGTTTGGCGAGCCGCTCGTTCACCAGCCGCGCCACTTCGGCGCGGTCGGCGTCGGTCCGCTGCCATTTGGCGGTCGTGCCCAGGCGGTCCCCGGTGGACTGTTCGACGGCGCTGAAGCCCCCGTCCGCGGAGAAGGTGGCGCAGCCGGACACGGCGAGCGCGGCCGCCACGGCAACCAGCGTCCTAGTGCGCATGGCGATGACCTCCGCCGGCGGGCGCGTCGGCCGGCTTGCCGGAGTGCGGAGCGGATTGCGCCGGCGCCTCGTCGGAGCCGGCCTTGAGCACGCCGGCGTGGCCGCCGACGCGGCGGACCCGGTCGTTGACCTCGCGCCAGGGTTCCATAGGCTCGTCGCGCCACGCGCGATAGGCCTCGAAGGCGGACTGATAGGGCGGCAGGGCCGCGGCGGATGCGGAGGCGGCGGCGCCTCCGCGGGGCGGGGGGTCAGCGGTCGACTGAGCGAGCGAGGCGGCCGGCAGCATCGCAGCCAGCGCGCCGAGAACGGCGATCGGTTTCACGAGTTCTTCCCATGCGGCAAGTTCGAGACGGTCCGCACCTGGCGCGCGGACATGGCGACGCGTCGCGGTGCGAGGAGCACCGCGCCCGGAGCGTCAGGCTCTGGGTGGACGCCGCTGCGGCTCGGGGAAGAAGCTGAAGAGCGGGAGGACGAAGCGCCCGGTCAGAGCGGGCGCGGCGGCGGCCGGTTCCGCGGGGTCCGTGACCGGCAGGGCCGAGAAATGATGGCAGCAGAAGTGCTGATGGACCGTGCCCGCGTCTTCCTGCCCGTCGTGGGCCGGCGACGCGTGGTCGTGGTCGAAGACGCCCGCCGTCTGGGCGTGAAGGCCGTGAGGCACGCCCGCAACCGCATGCCCGCCGTGGCCCGACTCGCAATGCAGCGCGAGCATGGGCAGCGCAACCGCTTGCAGCGGCAGCCACGCGAGGAGAAACACGATCAGGAGGCGATGAAGGCGAGCCATCGAGCCAGCAGTATATCGGGCGGTCCGGCAGATGCTGAACCTTGCCGCGATGACGAGGTCAAGCGCCGACCCGGAAGGATCCGGGCCTCGACGCTCACGCCATGGCACAGCCGCCTGCGGTGCAGGCGGCTGTGCCATGGCGCGCCCGGCAGGAATCGAACCTGCGACCTTTGGCTTCGGAAACCAACACTCTATCCAACTGAGCTACGGGCGCAGCGCGACTCGGATTTTACCCCAAAGATCAGGCGTCTTTGCCCGTTATGGGCGCCGCCGCTATAATCGCGCGTTCTCCACGACCCACCTCCCCAAGGCAGCCCATGAAGGACGCAGGCATCGACCACGCGCATTCCACGCCGATCAAGACGCCGAAGCAGCTCGTCACGGTGATCGTGCTTTCGTTCGTCGTGCCGGTCATCGCGATCATCATGCTCGCGCAGCTCGTCACCAGCGGGAAGCGCCTCGACACCGAGACCCTGGCGCCGGAAGCGGTGGCCGGCCGCATCCAGCCGCTTGCGCGCGTGCAGTTCGGCGACGCCGCGCCCGCCGGCGGCGGCGCGCCGAAGTCGGGCGAGGAGGTGTACAAGGCCGTGTGCGCGACCTGCCATGCCAGCGGCGTCGCGGGCGCGCACAAGTTCGGCGACAAGGGCGCGTGGGCACCGCACGTCAAGGAAGGCCTCGCGAACCTCGCCAAGAACGCCATCAACGGCATTCGGGGCATGCCGGCCCGCGGCGGCAACCCGAACCTGTCCGACCTCGAGGTGACGCGCGCGGTCGTGTACATGGCGAACGCCGCCGGCGCGAACTTCAAGGAGCCGGAAGCGCCGAAGGCCGAGGCGAAGCCCGCGCCGCAGGCTGCCGCTCCGGCGGCGCCCGCGCCCGCCGCGGCGCCCGCGGCGGCAGCACCGGCACAGACCGCGCAGGCCGCCGCGCCCGCCGCTGCCGGCGCATCCGGCGAGCAACTCCTGCAGAAGAGCGGGTGTGTCGCCTGCCACGCGGTGGACAAGAAGCTGGTCGGCCCGTCCTACAAGGAGGTGGCCGCGAAGTACGGCGCCGACGGCGCCGCGCTCGACAAGCTGGTGAAGAAGGTGAAGGCCGGGGGGGCCGGCGTGTGGGGCCAGGTGCCGATGCCGCCGCATCCCCAGGTGTCGGACGCCGACGTCCAGGCGATGGTGAAGTACATCCTGTCGCTCAAGTAGCCCGGCCCCGCGCACGCGTAGGGCGGCCCGCGGGCCGCCCTTTTCGTTTTCGCGGCTAGAATCGATCGATCCCCGAAGGACGCCTGCCGATGCGGTTCCTCTTCATCCTCGATCCGCTGCACGAGATCAAGACCTACAAGGACACCTCCTTCGCGATGATGGCGGAGGCGGCGCGGCGCGGCCACGAGCTGCACTTCGCGCCGCAGGACGGCATCATGTGGAAGGCGGGCAAGGTGCTGGCCGAACACTGCCGCCTGCATCTCGTCGATCCCGAGAAGCGTCTGGGCAATCCCGACATCCACGACGAGCACTGGTACCGCCTCGACCTGCCGCCGCGCGAGACGGCGCTCGCCGACTTCGATGCCGTGCTGATGCGCAAGGATCCCCCGTTCGACATGGAGTACGTCACCAGCACCTGGCTGCTGGAGGCGGCGGTGCGGGAGGGCGCGCGGGTGTTCAACGATCCGCGCGCGATTCGGGACCACAGCGAGAAGATCGCCATCGCGGAGTTCGCGCAGTTCGTCGCGCCGACCCTGGTCTCGCGCCTGATGCCGCAGATCCAGGGTTTCGTCGAGGCGCACGGAGACGTGATCCTGAAGCCGCTCGACGGCATGGGCGGGGCCGGGATCTTCCGCGTCACCGACAGCGATCCCAATCGCAACGTCATCGTCGAGATGCTCACCTTCCACGGCACGCGAACCATCATGGCGCAGCGCTACCTTCCGGAGATCCGCGAGGGCGACAAGCGGGTGCTCGTCATCGCGGGCAAGCCGGTGCCCTACTGCCTGGCGCGGGTCCCGAAGCAGGGCGAGTCGCGAGGCAACCTGGCAGCGGGCGGCACGGGCATCGCACGGCCGCTCACCGCGCGCGACCGCGAGATCGCCGAGGCTCTCGGCCCGGCGCTGTGGGCGCGGGGGCTGCTGCTCGTGGGACTCGACATCATCGGCGATGCCCTCACCGAAGTGAACGTGACCAGCCCGACGTGCTTCCAGGAGATCACCCAGCAGACCGGCTTCGACGTGCCGGCGATGTTCGTGGACGCCCTGGAGGCCGCGGTCGGGGCCTAGCGCGGCTTGCCCGCGGGTTGCGCCGAACACCCGCGCAATTCGGTAAACTCCCGCCCAGTCAGGGTTTTTCAGCATGATCGGGATTCTCATCGTCGCCCACGGCGCCTTCGGCGAGGCGCTCATCCACTGCGCGAGCCACGTGCTCGGCAAGCGCCCGCTGCGAGTGCGGCAGGTGGGCATCACGGTCCACGACGATCCGGACGCGATCCTGCCGCAGGCGCAGGAGCTCGTGCGCCAGCTCGACGAAGGCGAGGGCGTGCTGGTCCTGACCGACATGATCGGCGCCACACCCTCGAACATTGCCACGCGGCTGATGGCGCCGGGGCGCGTCGAGGTGGTGTCCGGGGCGAGCCTGCCGATGCTCGTCCGCGCGCTCACCTATCGCGCGGAGCCGCTTGCGACGGTGGTGGCGAAGGCGGTGAGCGGCGGGCAGGAAGGGGTGATGCGGCTCGGCGGAGAGGGACGCGGTGGCGCAGGTCGAGGTTGAGATCGTGAACAAGCTGGGGCTGCATGCGCGCGCCTCGGCGAAGCTGACGCAGACGGCGAGCCGCTACGCGTCGGAGGTGTGGCTCTCGCGCAACGGCCGCCGGGTCAATGCCAAGAGCATAATGGGCGTCATGATGCTCGCCGCCGGCAAGGGCTCGAAGGTCGCCATCGAGACCACCGGCGCCGACGAGCAGGCGGCGCTCGACGCGATCGTGGCGCTGATCAACGACAAGTTCGGGGAAGGGGAGTGATGGAAGCTGCGGCGCCCGAAGCCGTCACGCCGCGCGGATGCGATCCGCGCTACGCGAGCTTCACGCTGCACGGCGCCGGCGTGTCGGGCGGCATCGCCATCGGCTATGCCCATCTGATCTCCACCGCGCGGCTCGAGGTGGCGCACTACGAGGTGCCCGCGGACCGCGTCGAGGAGGAGGTCGCGCGCTTCGACAACGCGGTCGCGCAGGTGAAGGGCGAGCTCATGGGGCTGCACGCGAGCGTGCCCGCCTCGGCCCCGGCGGAGATGGGCGCGTTCCTCGACCTGCACCTGATGATCCTCGACGACTCGCTCCTCTCCCAGGTGCCGCGCGAGCTGATCCGCAGCCGCCACTACAACGCCGAGTGGGCGCTGATCCAGCAGATGGACATGCTGGTGGCGCGCTTCGAGGAGATCGAGGACGCGTACCTGCGCGAGCGCAAGACCGACATCCAGCAGGTGGTCGAGCGCCTGCTGAAGGCGATGCTCGGCACCGGTCAGGAGCCCGCCGGCCCGAGCCACGAGGAGGACGTGATCGTCGTCGCGCACGACCTCTCGCCGGCGGACATGATCCTCTTCAAGCAGCACCAGTTCGCGGGGTTCGTCACCGACCTCGGCGGCGTCACCTCGCACACCGCCATCGTGGCCCGCTCGCTCGGGCTGCCCGCGATCGTCGGCCTGCACCACGCGCGCAACATGATCCGCGAGGGCGAGCTGCTGATCGTGGACGGCGCCGAGGGCGTCCTGATCGTCAATCCGAACGAGCAGGTGCTCGCCGAGTACCAGCTGCGCCGCAGCGAGCTGCAGCTCGAGCGTCAGAAGCTCAAGCGCCTGAAGAGCACGCCGGCGGCCACCTTGGACGGCGTGCCGGTCGAGCTGCATGCGAACATCGAGCTGCCGCAGGACGTCGAGGACGTCCTCGAGGCCGGGGCGACCGGCATCGGGCTCTTCCGCAGCGAGTTCCTGTTCCTGAACCGCGACGACCTGCCGACCGAGGAAGAGCAGTTCGAGGCCTATCGCCAGGTCGCCGAGGCGATGGGCGGGCGGCCGGTCACCATCCGCACCCTCGACATCGGGGCGGACAAGAACCTCGACGACACGCCGGTCCACACGACCAACCCCGCCCTGGGCCTGCGCGCCATCCGCTACTGCCTCGCCGAGCCGCAGATCTTCCTCACGCAGCTGCGCGCCATCCTGCGCGCCTCGCACTACGGCAAGGTGCGGCTGCTGATCCCGATGCTCGCGCACGGCCACGAGGTGGCGCAGACGCTCATGCTGGTGCAGCAGGCGAAGGACCACCTCGCGAGCCGCGGCATTCCCTTCGACCGCGACGTGCCGGTGGGCGGCATGATCGAGGTGCCCGCCGCGGCGCTCGCGCTCGGCATGTTCGTGAAGCATCTCGACTTCCTGTCCATCGGCACCAACGACCTCATCCAGTACACGCTGGCGATCGACCGGACCGACGACGCGGTCGCGCATCTCTACGATCCGCTGCACCCGGCGGTGCTCTATCTCATCGGCAACACCATCCGCAACGGCCGCAAGGCCGGCGTGCCGGTCGC
>CAZKHE010000092.1:0-18468 GCA_964552535.1 uncultured Enterobacteriaceae bacterium
TACTACGAAGGCTTCTCGCGGTTCTTCAGCGGCGACGGGCGCGAGCTGCGTCCGCTGCTGCTGCGGCCCGCGCCCAGAACGCAAACAACGAAAGGAGCATGACCATGCTGTGGCTGGCAGGATTCATGGCGGCGGGGGTCGCCGGCATCGTCGTCCTGGGGATCGTCCTCGAGCTGAACCGGGGGCGGCTGCCGGCGGCGCCGGCGTGGGCGAAGCGCGCCGTGGGCGCGAATCTCGCGCTGTTCGTGCTGGCGCTGTTCGCGCTGGTGATCGTCGGCATCGGCGAGGTGTCGGCGCAGACCGCGGCCGGCGATGCCGAGATCTCCATCGGCAAGGGCCTCGCGCTGATCGGCATCGGCATCCCGACGGCGCTCGCGTCGATCGCCTCCGCGATCGCGCTCGGGCCGGTGGGCTCGTCGGCGCTCGCGGTGCTGGCGGAGAAGCCGGAGATGTTCGGCCGGACGCTGGTGTATCTCGGCCTCGCCGAGGGCATCGCGATCTACGGCCTCGTGGTGTCCATCCTCATGCTCGGCCGGATCTGATGGTGGACCGGGCCGGCTGCTCCGCACCCTCGCCGGCCCTGGCGACCATCCTTCACATGCGTCAAGCCTAGAAGGAATGCCATGTCGAATTCCACGCCCATGACCCGGATGGTCGCCCTCGGCCACGGCCCGCTGATGGAGGGCTTCCGGCTGATCGGCGTGGAGACGCACGCCGAAGCCGACGACGCGACCGTCGAACGCGTGCTCGCCGATCTGGTGCGCGAGGGGGCCCGCGCACTCGTGTTCCTTGAGCACCACCTCGCCGAGGGGCGCGGGCCGTGGCTCGAGCGCGTGCGCGGCGAAGGCGGCCGCATCGTCGTCACGGAGGTGCCGCCGCTGGCCGCCCCGGACAGCTATGCGCCGGCGGTGGACGGCCTGGTCCGCGCGATTCTCGGGCCCGCGGCGCTGGAGGACCTGAAGTGAACGCGGAAGTACAAGTCAAGGCACTGGAGACCGCCCTGCTGGCGCGCGCCCGCGAGCTCGTGCGCGAGCACCTCGACAAGGCGGAGAGCGAGAAGCAGCGCATCCTGCACGAGGTGGCGCACGCGCTCCGCCTCGCCGAGGAGAACGAGATCCTCAAGGCGAAGGTGGACGCCGAGCGCCTGATGCGCCGGCGCGTCCAGGCCGCGGAGATCCGCATGCAGGGCGAGATGGATCGGCTGCGCTGGACGCTGGTGCAGTCGGTGGTGGGCGCAGTGCGCGCGCGGCTCGCGCGGCTGGTCGAGGACGAGCCGGCGTACGAGCGGCATCTGGCCGCGCAGCTCGCCGCGTCGGCCGAGCGCATCGACGGCCACGCCCTGGTGGCGGAGCTCAATGCCCGCGACCGTGCACGCCTCGCGCCGCGGTGGGAGGCGTTCGCCCAGGCCGCGGTGCCGGCGAAGCACATCGCGCTGGGCGCGGCCACCCACGACGGCAGCGGCGGCGCGATCCTGCGCACGCCCAACAACCACGTGCGCATCGACGACACGTTCGAGGGCCGCCTCGACCGCCTTGCCGATGCCGTGCACGCCGCGGTGCTCGAACGGCTCTTCGCCGCCGTGCCGCACATGGAGGCGATGTTCCATGGCTGAGATCCTCGAGATCAACGGCCCGATCCTCACCGTGCTGCTGCCCGAGGCGGTGATCGGCGAGCAGGTGCGCGTCGGCACCATGGGCCTGCTCGGCGAAGTCATCGGCCGCGACGGCCACGCGGCCACGGTCCAGGTGTACGAGGTCACCGACGGCCTGCGGCCGGGCGAGCCGATCGAGGCGCTCGGCCATCCGCTGTCGGTGGAGCTCGGGCCGGGGCTGCTCGGCAACATCTTCGACGGCGTGCAGCGGCCGCTCGATGCGATCGAGCGGCTGTCGGGCGACCGCATCGAGCGCGGGCTGGAGATCCCGGCGCTCGACCGTGCGCGCAAGTGGAGCTTCACGCCGGCGCCGGAGCGCGAGCTCGGCGCCGAGGTGAGCGGCGGCATGGCGCTCGGCACCGTGCCGGAGACCGCCACCATCGCCCATCGCATCCTCGTCCCGCCGGGCGTCGCGGGGCGGCTGGTCGATCTCGCTCCGGCCGGGGAGTACACGGTCGAGGAGACCCTCGCCCGCGTCGAGGACGCGCACGGCACGGTGCACAAGCTCCAGCTCTTCCACCGCTGGCCGGTGCGGGTGCCGCGTCCGCATCGCCATCGCGATCCGGCGACCGAGCCGCTGCTCACCGGGCAGCGCATCCTCGACACGTTCTTCCCGATGCTGAAGGGCGGCAAGGGCGCGATCCCGGGGCCGTTCGGCGCCGGCAAGACCGTGCTGCAGCACCAGATCGCGCGCTGGTCCAACGCGCAGATCGTCATCTACGTCGGCTGCGGCGAGCGCGGCAACGAGCTGGTGGACGTGCTGGAGAGCATGCCGCAGCTCGTCGACCCGTACACCGGCCGGCCGCTCATGGAACGCACGCTGCTGGTGGCCAACACCTCCAACATGCCGGTGGTGGCGCGCGAGGCCTCGATCTACGTCGGCATCACCATCGCGGAGTACTTCCGCGACCAGGGGCTCGACGTGGTGATGGTCGCCGACTCCACCAGCCGCTGGGCCGAGGCGCTGCGCGAGGTCGGCGGCCGCTTGCGGCAGATGCCGGTGGAGGAGGGCTATCCGGCGTACCTCGCCTCGCACCTCGCCGCGTTCTACGAGCGCGCGGGGCGCGTGCGGACGCTCGGCGACGACACGGGATCGGTGACGCTCATCGGCGCGGTGTCGCCGCCCGGCGGCGACTTCTCCGAGCCGGTGACGAGCCATACCAAGGAGATCATCCAGGCGTTCTGGGCCCTCTCGAAGAGCCTCGCCGACGCGCGCCACTATCCGTCGGTGGACTGGACCGAGAGCTTCTCCGGCTACGTGCCCACGGCCGCGAAGTGGTGGCACGAGCACGTCGATCCGTCGTGGTCGGCGAAGCGCGCCGCAGCCCTCGCGCTGCTGGCGCAGGCCGAGGAGCTCGCGCGGATCGTCAACCTCGTCGGCATGGAGGCGCTGTCGGCGACGCAGCGCTGGACGCTGGAGACGGCGGCGCTGGTGCGCGAAGGCGTGCTGCAGCAGAGCGCCCTCGACGAGGCGGACAGCTTCTGCTCGCCGGCCAAGCAGTTCCTGCTGGTGAGCCTGATGCTCGAGCTGCACCGGGAGGGCGCGGAGCTGCTCGGCGCCGGCGTGCCGGTGCAGGAGCTGCTGAAGCTGCCGGTGATGAGCCGCGCGCGGCGCTACAAGACGCTGTACCGCAGCGAGGAGGTGGAGAAGCTCGCGGCCTGCCGCGAGGAGATCCGGGCGGCGTTCGACGGGCTGCGCAGGGAGTACGCGCGGCCGGTGGAGAAGGCGACATGAGAGAGAAGGAATTCCGCACCGCCACCGCCGCGCGCGGCGGGCTGCTCTTCATGAAGAACGTGCCGGGCGTCGCGCTCGGCGACCGCGTTGTGGTGCGCGACCACCGCGGACGCAAGCGCAACGGCCTCGTCATCCGCACCTCGCACGAGATCGTGCTGGTGGAGGTGTTCGAGGGCACCGACGACCTCGACCTCGAGCGCACCTGGGTGCGCTTCCTCGACGAGCCGTTCGAGCTGCCCCTGTCGCGCGAGCTGCTCGGGCGGGTCTTCGACGGCGTCGGGGCGCCGCGCGACGGCCGCCCGCCGCTGGTCGCCGGGCTGCGCCGACCGGTCGGCGGCGCGCCGGTGAACCCGGCCGCGCGCGCCTATCCCCGCGAGTTCATCCAGACCGGCGTGTCGGCCATCGACGCCATGAACTCGCTGGTGCGGGGCCAGAAGCTGCCGATCTTCTCGGGCTCGGGGCTGCCGCACAACCGTCTCGCCGCGCAGATCGTGCGCCAGGCGAAGCTGCCGGGCGAGGAGGGGAGCTTCGCCGTGGTGTTCGGCGCGATGGGCGTGTCGCACCAGGACGCGCGCTTCTTCGAGGAGGAGTTCGAGGAGAGCGGCGTGCTCGGGCAGGTGGTGATGTTCACCAACCTCGCCGACGACCCGCCGATCGAGCGCCTGATCCTGCCGCGCACCGCGCTCACCGCCGCCGAGTACCTCGCGTTCGATCTCGACATGCACGTGCTCGTGGTGCTCACCGACATGACGAACTACGCCGAGGCGCTGCGCGAGATCGCCACCGCGAAGGGCGACGTGCCGTCGCGCAAGGGCTATCCGGGCTATCTCTATTCCGACCTCGCCGAGATCTACGAGCGCGCCGGGCGGATCAAGGAGCGGCGCGGCTCGGTGACGATGATCCCGGTGGTGAGCATGCCCTCCGACGACATCACCCACCCGGTGCCCGACCTCACCGGCTACATCACCGAGGGCCAGATCGTGCTCGCGCGCGAGCTCGCCGCGCGCCACGTGTATCCGCCGGTCGCGGTGCTGCCGTCGCTGTCGCGCCTGATGAAGGACGGCATCGGCAAGCGCTACACCCGCGAGGACCACCCGCACGTGGCCAACCAGCTCTTCGCCGCGTACGCGCAGGCGCTGGAGGTGCGCAACCTCGCCGCGATCATCGGCTCGGAGGAGCTCTCCGAGCGGGACCGCGACCATCTTGCCTTCGCCGACGCCTTCGAGGCGCGCTTCGTGAACCAGGGCGAAGGCGACGACCGCAGCATTTTCGACACACTCGCGCTCGCCTGGGACGTGCTCTCGATCCTGCCGCCCGATGCGCTCACGCGCGTGACCGAGGAGGAGCTCGCGCGGCACCACCGCTTCGGCGGGTCGCGGGCGGGCGCCTCCGCCGCCGCGCCGGCCTGACCGCCATGCGCTCGACGCTGCGCCTGCCGCCCACCAAGACCGCGCTGCTGCAGCTCGAGCGCCACGCGCGCTTCCTCGAGCAGGGCCACGAGATGCTGGAGCGCAAGCGCGAGCTGCTGACGCGCGTGGTGTACGAGCGGTTGCGCCAGTACCGCGCTATCCGCGGCGAGGCGCGTGCGCAGCTCGTCGAGGCCTATCGCTGGCTCGCCATCGCGCAGATCCGCATGGGCAGCCTCATCCTCCGGCAGCTCGCGGTCGGCCTGCCGCCGGCGCTCGACGTGCGCATCCTGCCGCGCTCCTCGGTGGGCGTGGAGTACCCCTCGGTGGAGGCGGCCGAGCTGCCGCTGAAGCCGGTGGCGCTGATGGGCACCGATCCGAGCTTCGACGACGCGCGCGCGCGGCTCGCGTCGCTCGCCGTGACGCTGGCGCGCCTCGGCGAGGCGGAGACCGCGCTGTGGCGCCTGCTGACCGAGCAGCGCAAGACGCAGAAGCGCGTGAACGCGCTGAAGTACAACATCATCCCGATGTACCGCGCGAAGATCCGCGAGATCCGCGCCTCGCTCGAGGAGGAGGAGCGCAACGCGCTCTTCCAGATGCAGCTTCTGCGGGAGCAGGCCGAGGCGCGGTGATAAAGTCGGGCGCTCCCGTTCCAGCGGATTGCGCCCGACCGAATTCCATGACCCCCGCCGACCTGCCCCTGCGTCCGGCGCGCGAGCTCGCCGCGCTGCTGCAATCGAAGCAAGTGTCCGCCGTCGAGATGCTCGACGCGCACCTCGAGCGCATCGAGCGCTACAACCCGCGGCTCAATGCCATCGTCACCCTCGACGCCGAGCGCGCGCGGCGCGAGGCGCGCGCCATCGACGCGCGGCGCGCGCGTGGCGAGACGCTCGGTCCGTTCGCCGGCCTGCCGATCGCGGTGAAGGACATGGAGCCCACCGCCGGCATGCGCACCACGCTCGGCTCCACCATCTATCGCGACTGGATTCCCGACGCGGACTCGCTGCTGGTCGCGCGGCTGCGCGCCCACGGCATGATCGTGGCCGGCAAGACGAACACGCCCGAGTTCGCGATGGGCGCGCAGACCTTCAACCGCGTCTTCGGAGCGACCCGCAACCCGTGGAACCCGGAGCGCACCTGCGGCGGCTCCTCGGGCGGCGCGGCGGTCGCGACCGCGATGTACATGATGCCCTTCGCCGACGGCTCCGACCTCGGCGGCAGCCTGCGCAACCCCGGCAACTTCAACCACGTGTTCGGCCTGCGCCCGTCGCCCGGCCGCGTGCCCGCGTTCCCGTCGAAGAACCACTGGATCGGCATGTCGGTGCTCGGCCCGATCGCGCGCACCGCCGCCGATGCGGCGTTCCTGCTCGCCGCGATGGCGGGCGAGGACCGGCGCGCGCCGCTCGCCATCGCGGAGGACCCCGCGAGGTTCCTGCGCCCGCTCGACCGGGATTTCCGCGGCGTGCGCGTCGCGTACAGCCGCACGCTCGGCGGGCTGCCGGTGGACCGTGACGTGGCGGCGGCGGTGGACGCCGGGGTGAAGCATCTCGAAGCGCTCGGCTGCATCGTGGAGGAGGCCGAGCCGGACTTCGCCGCCGATGCGGA
Organism: uncultured Enterobacteriaceae bacterium; assembly: GCA_964552535.1. GTDB lineage: Bacteria > Pseudomonadota > Gammaproteobacteria > Burkholderiales > SG8-39 > CAZKHE01. The sequence continues at coordinate 6,398 of CAZKHE010000092.1, forward strand.
CCGCGCCTTCGACGTGCTGCGCGCGCTGTCGCTCGCGGAGCGCTACGGCGAGCTGCTGCAGACCCACCGCGGCGAGCTGAAGGACACCGCCGTCTGGAACATCGAGCGCGGCTTCGCCCTGACGGCGGCCGACGTGATCGACGGCGACAAGGCGCGCACGCGCGCCTACGACGCGATGCGCGCGTTCCTCGACCGCTACGAGTTCCTTGTCGCGCCGGTCAACCAGGTGGCGCCGTTCCCGGTGGACCAGCCCTACGTCACCGAGATCAACGGGCAGGCGATGTCGAACTACGTCGAGTGGATGCGCTCGTGCACGCGCATCACGTCGACCTCGCACCCGGCGGCCTCCGTGCCCTGCGGCTTCACCCCCGAAGGGCTGCCGGTGGGACTCCAGATCGTCGGCCGCTACCGTGCCGAGTGGAGCGTATTGCAGCTGGCCCACGCTTTCGAGCAGGTGAACCCGGCGTCGCGGCGCCAGCCGCCGCTGATGTCGGACTGACCCCACGAGGAGGAGGCGCGATGGACTTCATGCACGGATTGGCGCGAACCACGGTGCGCGCGAACGGCATCAAGGTGAACCTGTGGAGCGGCGGCAGCGGCGCGCCGGTGCTCCTGCTGCACGGCTATCCGCAGACGGCGCAGATGTGGCACCGCATCGCCCCCGCGCTGTGCGAGGGGCACACCGTCGTGTGCCCGGACCTGCGCGGCTATGGCGACACCGACAAGCCCGCCTCGGGCTACGACAAGAAGACCATGGCGCGCGACATGCACGAGGTGATGGCGGCGCTCGGCCACGCGCGCTACGCCATCGTCGGCCACGACCGCGGCGCCCGCGTCGCGCACCGCCAGGCCCTGGACTACGCGGAGGCCGTCACGCGGCTCTGCGTGCTCGACATCGTCCCGACGCACACGGTGTTCGCACGCGCCGAGCGGCAACTCGCCGCGGCGTACTGGCACTGGTTCTTCTTCCAGGCGCTCGACCTGCCCGAGATCATGATCGCCGCCGCGCCCGAGCCCTTCCTGCGCCATGTGTTCCGGTCGCTCAGCCACCGCGCCGGGGCGATCGAGGAGCCGCTGGTGCAGGAGTACCTGCGCGCCTTCACGCTGCCGGGCACGATCCGCGCGACGCTGGAGGACTATCGCGCCGCGGCCGGCCGGGATTTCGAGGACGACGAACGCGACCTCGACCGGCGGGTGCGCTGCCCGGTGCTCGCGATCTGGGGCGAGTTCGGGAAGATGCACACCCTCTTCGACGTGCTCGCGACCTGGCGGGAGAAGGCCGACGACGTGACCGGCCATCCGCTGCCCTGCGGGCATTTCATTCCGGAGGAGGCGCCGGAGGAACTGCTCGCGGATCTGCGGGGATTCCTGCGCGGCTAGTCGTTGCTTCGAAGCGGCTTCGAGCCGGCACGGGTCTTGCGAAGCGCCGACGCATGGCTCATTCCACCCACCATTCGTCAAGCCGGTCGACACGCCGGCCGCATCGGCATCGCGCGCCTGACCGGACCGGACCGCTGGTGGGCTTCGCCGCGCTGGTGACGTTGCTGCTCGCCGGGCTCTACACGCTCTTCTCGATGGGCGAGTGAGGGCGGCCGCGGCCGTTCACCGCGGCAGGTCGAACACGTCGGCGGTGACCCCGCTCGTGCCCCGGTGCCGCGCGCGTGCGGCCCGCTCGTACACGACGAGCAGGTCGGCGGCGCGGCCCCGGCTCGCCGGAAGCGGTGCGATGCCCTCGGCATGGTCCCCGCCTGCGCTCGACGGCAGGTCGAGCAGCCGCACCAGGGCCTTGCCCGCGACGAGCGACTCGGCGTTCGGCGCTGCGCCGCCGCGCCAGCGGTAGAGCCGGAACGGTCCGTCGAGATCCATCGTCGGCCCGGCGAGCAGCAGCAGGTCGCGGCCGTGCACGCGAAGGTCGCGGATGCCGAGGCCGTCGAGCGCGAGGAAGTGCTTGCGATACACGCCGTGCTTCGCGCCCGGAATGCGCTGCAGCGCGAGCGTCTCGGGGGTGCGCGGCGCGGCGCCGATCGCGAGCTCGATCACCACCGCCCAGCCGCGCAGCACCGGGCCGCGCAAGCCGAGAAAGACCCGGCCGTCCTCGCCGGCGGCGATCCCCTCGATGTCGAGGCCGTTCTCCTGCCCGGGAATGGCCACGAAGGGCCACAGGTGCTCGTCTTCCGCGAGCGCCTCGGTCACCAGGTTCGACGTGTCGTCGCCCGGCAGGCGCGCGGCGGTGCGGCGCTCGCGGCCGCGGCCGGTCGTCCGCGCGAGGGCGGGCAGGCCGTCCTCGATCGTGAGCGGCACGCGCGCGACCAGGAACTGGTTGCCGTCGTGCTCGGTGCGGGCGAGCTGCGCCAGCGCCTTGCCGGGTGTCGTTCCGGTCGCGGCGCTGCGCCGCAGGCTGTGCGACCCGGTGATCCAGAGCCAGCCGTCGCGGGCGTCGAGCCCTTCGATGTCGCCGGGGCTGCGCGCCGGGAGATCGAGATAGCCGTCGAGCGCGAACTGGCGATGCGCCGCGTAGCGCAGGCGCGCGCCGGGCTGGCGCACCAGCCGCTCGACCGCGCACGTCTCGTCGTTCACGACCCACAGCGTCTCGCCGACGGCCGCCGCGGAGGACAGCCCGTCGCGCAGCGCGCCGCCCCCGGGCAGGCGGCTCGCGCGCGCATCGAACTCGAGGACGGCGGTGCGCGCGTGGGGCACGGGCCTACTCCTGCTCGTCCTGCGGCAGCAGGTGCCCGGCGCGGTCGCGCTTGGTGGCGAGGTAGCGGCGGTTGTGGCGCGTGGCCACGCCGCGCAGCGGCCGGCGCGCGGCGACGTCGATGCCCGCCGACTGCAGCGCGGCGACCTTCGCCGGATTGTTGGTCAGGAGCTCGATGCGGCCGACGCCGAGCGCGCGCAGCATCGCCGCCGCGGCGCCGTAGCGGCGCTCGTCGGACTCGAAGCCGAGCTGCTCGTCGGCGTCGATGGTGTCGAAGCCGCGATCCTGGATCGCGTAGGCGCGAAGCTTGTTGGCGAGGCCGATGCCGCGCCCTTCCTGCGCAAGATAGAGCAGGACGCCACCGCCGGCCGCGCTGATCGCGTCGATGGCGCCACGCAGCTGGCTGCCGCAGTCGCAGCGCAGGCTGCCGAGCAGGTCGCCGGTGAGGCAGGAGGAGTGCAGCCGCACGAGCACCGGCCGCGCGCGGTCCGGGGTGCCGATGACGATGGCGAGGTGGTCGGCGTTGCCGCGCCGTTCGCGGAAGAGCACCACCTCGCAATCCTCGTGGCTCTCGATCGGCACGCGCGCGCGGCTCACCGTCTCGAGATCCACCTCCGCCTCGCGCGCGAGCCGCTCCACGTCGGCCGCATCGACCGCGACGATCTCGGCCAGGTCGGCGCCGTTCAGCGGCTCGACGAGCACCATCGCCGGCAGCACCTGCGCGCGCTTGGCGGCGGCGATCGCCGCGTCCATGGTGCGCGTCGCGGGCACCCGCGCGGCGACCGGCGGCTTCGCCGTGCCGCCCTCGGCGCCGGCATAGGCGCGCAGGACGTCGAGCGTCACGGCTTCGCCGATGCGGAAGGCGATCGCGCGGGCACCGGCGTCCTCGATGCCCAGCGCGTGCGCGCGCGATCCGCTGAGCACGAGGTGCAGGCGGTCCCCGGCGAGGGCCGCGAGGCGCGCGAGCAGCAGCTCGCCCATGGTGTCCACGGGCGCTGCGAGGGCCCGCGCCGTGGCGTCGCGCAGCACGATGGCGCGGCCGCGGCGAAGCTCGGCGAAGGCGCGCTCGGCGGCGAGCGCGGCGGGATCGCCGTTGATGCCGGCGAGGGAGGACAGCTTGCTGGAAGGCGGGGTCACGATTCTCGATGTACGGCGTGCGGCCGGGCTCCGGAGGCACGAGCCCGCCGGGGGCCGCGACGGCGGCAAACCTCCAAGTTTACGGCATGCCCGCCGTGCCACTCGAGGGCGCGGCCGGGTGCGATGCGAGGCAGGCATAGACGTCGCCCGGCGGCGCATCCCGCGGCAGGTCCGCCAAGAGTCGGTGCATGGCGTCGGCGGGCACCCACTCGGCGAGGGCGAGGCGCTGCGATTCGCCGCGCGAATGGTTGTAGCGATAGGGCGCGAGGCGCTCCAGCCGGTCGATGCAGGCGAGCGCGGTGTCGATCGCGGCCGGCGCGTAGTCGAAGGACAGTGCCGGCACCGCCGCGGAGAGCCCCGCCAGCACCTCGGCCTCGTAGCCCTCGACGTCGATCTTCACGAACGCCGGTACGCCGTGCTCGGCGATCAGCGCATCGAGCGTGGTGAGCGCCACGCGGTCCCCTTCGCGCCACGCCACGCCGGCGAACGACGGATCGGCGCGCACCCGCTGCTGCCACGCCGAGGAGAGCGTGGAGAGCCGCGGCTGGCGGTCGGCGACGTAGAGCGTCGCCTCGCCCGGGCGGCGGCCGGCGGCGAGCGGCACGATCACGACGTCGCGGTCGCGGCCGTAGAACAGGCGCAGCAGGCGGACGAAGTCGGCCTGCGGCTCGACCGCGACGACGCGCGCGCCGAGGCGGCGGAAGGCCCGCACGCGGTTGCCGGCGTGCGCGCCGATGTCGAAGGCGAGTGCGCCGGCGCCGAGGAAGCGCGCGTAGTGGCGCGCGAGGCGGCGGGCGCGGAAGGGGATGCCGTAGTGCTGCGCGAGCGAGGAGAGGATGCCCGCGGCGCGGGCGAGGGAGAACATGCGGGGGCGGCTCCGGGAGCCGGGCGATGTTACTCCGCGGGCGGTCCGCGGTGCGCGCCCGCGTCCGGGCTACCGCGCGATGCGTCCCAGCGCGGCCCGCAGCTGCCGCAACCGCAGGGGCAGCCACACGCGATTGGAGACGAACCACGCGCCGAGGCAGCCCGCCGCGGCCACGTTCATGGTGAGCGCGAACGCGCGCAGCTCGGGCGGCATGCGCGGCCCGTCCCAGAACGGCGCGAGGATGAAGAGCAGCGCGACCCCCGCCGCCACGAGCCAGAACGTCTCGTCCTCCGCCCGCGCGCGCGCCAGGCGCTTCGCGAGCGCACGCTCCTTGTCCTGCAGGCGCCGCCGCAGGCCCTCCGTATCGATGCTCACCGCCGTGCTCCAGTCCCCAGGGCCTCGACGCGGCCCTCTCTTCGTCGTCAGCGTAGTGCGTCGCGGCGGGGATTGCCGTGACGTAACGCCGCCCGGAGGCGATTTTGCCAGGCGGCGCCGTCGGCCGACTTTACAGTCGCCGGGCGGTGGCATCGAACCTGCATCGGCCTGCGCGGTGAACAGCAGGGACCCCGCGTGAGCGCGCGCAGCGCCGCCGTCCATCTCGCCTGGCGCCGCGGCGACGACCCGGAGCGCCTGCACGGCCGCGAGTGGCTCGTCACCAACGGCCTCGGCGGCTACGCGTCCGGCTCGGTGCTCGGCATTCCGACGCGGCGCTACCACGGGCTGTTCGTGCCCAACCTCGCCCAGCCCAAGGGCCGCCACGTCCTGATCTCGCACCTCGACGAGGAGGTCGTCGTGGGCGGCCACGCGGCGCGGCTGGGGGGCGCAGAGTTCGCCAACGGGGGGCTCGAGTGCGAGGCGCACCGGTACCTCGTCGATTTCCGCGTGGACCGGCTGATGCCCACCTGGCGCTTCGCAGTCGACGGCTGCGCGGTCGAGAAGACGGTGGTGATGCTGCACAACCAGAACACCGTGTGCGTGCAGTATGGCCTCGTGGAGGGCGAGCGGGTGCGCCTCCACGTGCGGCTGCACGCGGCGTTCCGCCGCATCGACGCGCCGCTGGTCGACGCGCCGCGCCCGTTCGAGCTCGCCATCGCGCGCGGCCGTCACGAACTGCGGGTCGCCGACAGTCCGCTCGTGCTGCGCTTCGCCCTGCGTCCCGGGGGCGTGTTCGTGGCGCACGAGCGCGACAGCCCGGACGTGCTCTACCGCGTCGAGCGCGAGCGGGGCTACGTGCCGTGCGTGGAGGATCTCTACAGTCCGGGCTACTTCGCGGTGGACCTCGAGCGGGAACGGCCGGTCACCTTCGTCGCGAGCACGCAGGGCTGGGAGGCGTGCGCCGCCGTCGACGGACCGGAGGCCGTCGAGGCCGAGTGCCGGCGCGTGGATCGGCTGGTCTCGATCGCCGCGCCGGCCGCGCGCGAAGGCTTCGCCGCCACGCTGGTGCAGGCGGCCGACCAGTTCATCGTGCTGCCCGGCAGCCGGCTGGAGGAATCCGTGATCGCGGAGGCCTCGGGCCACCAGGTGCGCACGGTGATCGCGGGCTACCACTGGTTCGGCGACTGGGGCCGCGACACCATGATCAGCCTCGACGGGCTCACGCTTGCCACCGGGCGGCAGCGCGAGGCCGGCGCCATCCTGCGCACGTTCGCCCAGTACGTCCGCGACGGGCTGCTGCCGAATCTCTTCCCCGAGGGCGAGCGCGAGGCGCTCTATCACACCGTCGACGCCACGTTCTGGTTCTTCCACGCGCTCGATCGCTACGTCGCGGCCTCCGGCGACGACGCGATCCTCGGCGAGCTGATGCCCGTGCTCGCCGACGTCGTGGAGCACCACGTCCGCGGCACGCGCTTCGGCATCGGCATGGATCCGGCGGACGGGCTCATGCGCGCCGGCGCGCCCGGCTACCAGCTCACCTGGATGGACGCGAAGGTGGACGACTGGGTGGTGACCCCGCGGCGCGGCAAGCCGGTGGAGATCCAGGCGCTGTGGCACAACGCGCTCGCGCTCATGGCGCAGTGGAGCGAGCGGCTCGGGCTCGCCGCGGACGCGTATCGCGAGCGTGCGGCGGCGGTGCGCGATGCGTTCAACGCGCGCTTCTGGGACGATGAACGCGGCCACCTTGCGGACGTGATCGACGGCGAGTACGGCGACGACGCGAGCTTCCGCCCCAACCAGCTGTTCGCGGTGTCGCTGCGCCATCCGGTCCTGGACCCGCGGCGCTGGCAGGCGGTGGTCGATGCCGTGGCGGCGCGGCTGCTGACGCCGTACGGCCTGCGCACGCTGAGTGCCGACCACCCGGACTACAAGCCGAACTATCACGGCGACCTGCGCACCCGCGACGCGGCGTATCACCAGGGCACGGTGTGGCCCTGGCTCATCGGCCACTTCGTCGACGCGTGGCTGCGGGTGTACGACGACCCGGCGCGCGCCCGGGCCATGCTGGACGGCTTTCGCGGCCACCTCGGCGACGCGGGCCTCGGCACGATCAGCGAGATCTTCGACGCCGAGCCGCCGTTCGCGCCGCGCGGCTGCATTGCGCAGGCCTGGAGCGTCGCCGAGGTGCTGCGCGCCTGGGTCCGGACCGCCCCGGCCGGGCCGGCTCAGTAGAGCGGCGCGACGCGCAGCCGCGACCACACGATGCGCGGCTCCAGCGCGGGGGCCAGGCAGCGCACCACGGCGCGCACCGCCTCGGCGAAGAAGCCCGGGGCATACGGATCGATGTAGAGCGTCTCGACGTACTGCGCCGGCGCCCACTCGATCTCGATGCCCGGCGGCCCGGGCGGAGCGTCCGGCGCGAGGTGCGCATCGAGGCAGGTGACCAGCCGCACCTCGCGCTCGTGCTCGAACGCAATGCGCTTGTGCATCGCCGGGTAGTAGACGTTCGGCTCGGGGAAGACCTCGCGCTCGTAGTCGATGTAGCGCACGCAGCCGACGAAGAGCGCCGGGTGCGACGCCGCCGTTTCCACGAGGCCCGCGTACCGCGTCTGCAGCGCCACCCCCTCGGCACCGGGGCAGTAGAGTCGCCACATCGCTTCGGACTCGTGCTCGCCGAGATACCACGAGTTGGAGTAGGTGGACTGACGTGCCTGGCGGAAGAAGCGCACGAGGTCCGCGGCGGCGGCCGGATCGGGACCGTGCGCCAGCGCGTCGACCTCGGCCGCGGTGCGGCGCGTGAGGGCGCCTTCGTGCGGGTCCTCGAGCAGGTCTAGGCGGCTGAAGTGGAGGCGCTGCCGATCGAGCAGCCAGACCAGCTTCCCGAGATCCATGTAGTGCCAGACGGGGGTCGCCGGATGGGCCGGCTGCGGGAAGCACGGGTGCGCGAGACGCGCCTCCATCGGGATCGGCGCAGGCGGTGCATCGAGGGTGTCTGCGGGGATCACGGGGGCTTCGCAACCATGAGATAGAACACCACCACCAGCGCGAGGAACGCGGGAATGCCGAGCGCCACCCACACGCGCAGGTAGCGCCAGTACTGCGGCGGCAGGGGCGCGTCGGCGGCGGCCGCGGCGACGGCGAGATCGCGCATGCGGTACTGGATCCACACCACCGGCAGCCAGCACGCGCCGGCGAGGAAGTACAGCGCGAACGACCACGCGATCCACGTCGCGGCGAGCGGGAAGCCCGCGAGATGCATCATCCACAGCCCGGACAGCGGCTGGAACACCACCGTGGTGGCGGTGAAGACCCAGTCGGCGATCACCACGTGCCGCGCGACCACGGCGACGGCGCGCGCATCGCGCGTCAGGCTGGTGAACAGCATGTAGAACGCGGAGCCGATGCCGGTGCCGAACAGCAGGGTGGACGACAGCACGTGCAGCCACTTCCAGACCACGTACTCGTTCATCGGTCCGTCTCGTACAGCAGCCACAGCGCGGCGAGCATCGGCAGGTTCTTGAGCAGCGGGCCGTAGGGGTGCAGCCAGAACTCCGGCAGCCGCCACGTGATGAGCGCCGTGTACCCGAGAATGAGCGCGATCTGCCCGAGCCAGAGCAGCCGCCGGCGGCGCAGCAGGAGTGTCGCGATGCCGAGCGCGAGGTCGAGCAGCGCCGCGCCGTAGAGCAGCACCGTCGCCGCCGTGCCGACCGCGCCGACGCGGGCGAGCAGGGCGTAGCTTTCCGCCACCGGATACAGGCCGAGCGACACGATCCCGGTCCAGATCCACACCGCCGCGATGGCGAGGCGCAGCACCGGCAGCAGCCATGCGAGCTGCACTTCTCGGCGCATTGGCTCGGCCTCTTCCCGCGGCACGAACGCCTCGACGGAACGCGGCGGACGCCCGAGCAGCACCTCGGTCTCGCGCGCATCGGCGACGTTGCCGCGCAGGAGCATGTCGAGCGTCTCGACGTCGAGCAGGCTGCCCGGCAGGCGTTCGCCGGCGCGCGCGGCGAGGCGCACCGCCGCGAGCGGGACGGGGAGGAAATGCGCGCGTCCCAGCCCGAGTGCGCCGCGCAGCCGGCCGAGGAAGTCGCGCATCGCGAGCGGTTCGGGCCCCACCAGCGGGACGCGGCCCTGCGTCGTGCCGGTCACGAGCGCGACCAGCGCGGCGATCGCATCGTCGACGTGGATCGGCTGCACCCGCTGCTCGCCGCGTCCCACCAGCGGCACCACGGGCAGGCTCGCGAGCAGGCCGAACAGCCGCGCGCTCGCGCCGCCGCGTCCGAAGACGAGCGAAGGCTGGACGATGGCGTGCGAGACCGCCAGCGCGGCGAGCGCCGCGTCCGCGGTGCGCTTGGACCGGTGATACGCGCTGGCCGCGTGCTCGTCGGCGCCGAGGGCGGAGAGCTGCACGATGCGGCGCACGCCGCACGCGCTCGCCGCGGCGAAGAGCGCGCGTGGCGCGCGCACGTGGATGGCGTCGAAGGTCTGCGTGCCGCGTTCGCGCAGGATGCCGACCGCGTTCACCACCGCGTCCACGCCCGCCACGCGCGGTTGCCATGTCGCCACGTCGAAGTCGCGCGTGAAATCCGCGGCGACGAAGCGTGCATCGCCGCCGGCGGCCGGCCGACGACCCGCGACGACGACTTCGTGGCCTGCGGCGCGAAGCGCGCGCAGCAGCCGGCTGCCGATGAAGCCGCTCGCGCCGGTGAGAAGAATGACCACTCGCGCGGAAAAGGCACGTTCCATGCCTGTAGCCGCGCGGATCATTTCCGGATCGGACGACGGCATGGATGGATGGCGGGAGGCGCTTCGCGCCGGGATCGGCTCGGGCCTCTGGGCGGCAACGCTGTCGACGCTCGTCATCGGCGCGCTGGGCCGCCGCGACGACGGGGACGGCACGGGCGTGGTCAGCGCGCCGAGCAAGTGGGTGCTCGGCGAGGACGCCGCAGACGCCCGAGATCCGGGCGCGGCGCGCGTCCTCCTCGGTCATACCGTCCACACCGTTGCGACGGTGTTCTGGGCGACGCTGTTCGAGCGCTGGCGCCTGTCGCGCCGCGCGAGTCTCACGCCGGCGGTGGTCGTGTCCGGCGCGGCGTTCACCGCGGCCGCCGCCTGCTTCTGCGACTACAACCTGACTCCACCGCGCTTCTCGCCGGGGTTCGAGCGGCGGTTGTCGAAGTCCTCGCTGTTCTGGGTGTACGCGACCATCGGGGCGGGGCTCGCGACGTGGCACCTCGGAGGCCCGGTGCGGAACTTGCCTTCCCGACGGCCATGACCAAGTCATCCAGCCTGCCACGCTCGCGCCTCGGCATCGCGCTTGCAGCCGCTGCCGCACTCGGCGCGGTCTCCGCGCTGGCCGTCGCGCGCCGCGTGCGCGCCGTCGAGGCCGAACACCCCTCGCAGGGCTACTTCGTCGACGTGGCGGGCGTGCGCCTCCACTACCTGGACGCGGGCGCCGGCGATCCGGTCGTGCTCCTCCACGGCAACGGGCTCACCGCCGAGGACTTCGTGCTCTCGGGCGTGGTCAATGCGCTCGGCGTCGATCACCGCGTGCTCGCCTTCGATCGCCCCGGCTTCGGCTACAGCAGCCGACCGGCCGATCGCCGGTGGACCGCACAGGCGCAGGCCGATGTCATCGCGGCCGCGCTCGAGGCGCTCGGCATCACGCGGGCGGTGATCGTGGGCCACTCGTGGGGCACGCTCGTCGCGCTGGCGCTCGCCCGGCATCACCCCGAGCGCGTCCGCGGGCTCGTGCTCGTCGGCGGCTACTACCACGCGAGCCCGCGCATGGACGTGCCGCTGCTGTCGCCGCCCGCGCTGCCCATCGCCGGTACGCTGATGCGCTGGACGGTCTCGCCGTGGATCGGACAATTGCTCTGGCGGCCGATGCTGCGCCGGCTCTTCGGGCCGCGCGACATCCCCGCCGCGTTCGAGCGCTATCCGATGTGGATGTCGCTCCGTCCGTCGCAGCTCGCCGCGTCCGCCGGCGACGCCGCGCACATGATCCCGGATGCATTGACGCTCGCCGCGCAGGCGCCGGGTCTCGACGTGCCGGTGTCCCTGGTCGCCGGCCACGACGATCACTACGTGAACACCGGGTGGCAATCGGTGCGGCTGCACCGGGCGCTGCCCGGCAGCACGCTGCGCATCGTGCCCGGCGCGGGGCACATGGTGCATCACGCTGCGCCGGAGGAGATCGCCGGCGCCGTGCGCGAAGTCTCCGGTGTTCCGGCGGGGCGGTGGACCGAGTCCACCGCCCGTCCTACGGTTTCAGCACCACCTTGACGCAGTCGTCCTCCTTGTCGCGGAACATGGCGTAGGCGGCGGGCGCCTCGTCCAGCGGCAGCCGGTGGGTGATGACGAACGTCGCGTCGAGCTCGCCGTCGCGGATCTTCTCCAGCAGCGGCCCCATGTAGCGCTGCACGTGCGTCTGCCCGGTCTTGATGGTGAGCGAGCGGTTCATCACCGCGCCGAACGGCATCTTGTCCATGATGCCGCCATAGACGCCGGGCACGGACACCGTCCCGCCGTTGCGGCAGGCCATGATCGCCTGGCGCAGCGCGATCGGCCGCTCCGTCTCGAGCTTGAGGTTCTGCTTGACCATGTCGTACGCGCCGACCAGTCCGGGCGCATGCGCCTCCATGCCGACGGCGTCGATGCACGCGTCCGGGCCGCGTCCGCCGGTGAGCTCGCGCAGCGCGTCGGGGACGTCGGTCTCCATGTAGTTCAGCGTCTCGGCATTGCAATGCTCGCGCGCCATGCGCAGCCGCGCGGGAATGCGGTCGATCGCGATCACGCGTTCCGCGCCGAGCAGGTACGCGCTCTTCATCGCGAAGAGCCCGACGGGCCCCGCGCCCCATACCGCGACGGTGTCGCCCGGCTGGATGTTGCGCGCCTCGGCGGCCATGTAGCCGGTCGGCAGGATGTCGGAGAGGAACAGGACCTCCTCGTCGTCCATGCCGTCGGGGATCTTGATCGGGCCCACGTCGGCGTAGG
>CAZKHE010000093.1:0-18284 GCA_964552535.1 uncultured Enterobacteriaceae bacterium
TAGCTCCGCAGCACCAGCGTGATCATCCCGGTGAGCAGCACGAAGTGGCCGATGACGAACCCGAGCAGCAGGCCCTCCATGCCGAGCGGACGCAGCACCAGCGCCGCGACCACCGTCACGGCGTAGCCGAGCGCGTAGAGCGCGACGATCTCCCGGTAGCGCTTCATGCCGGAAAGGAAGATGGTCGCCACCCAGATGTCGCACAGGATCACGAATCCGGCGAGCATCAGCACCCGGTAGAGGTCCGGCTGGCCCTGGAACGCCGTCGCCGCCAGCACCATGCCGAGGAGGCCGCTCGCCGTCGTGACGACGATGAGCACGCCGTTGAAGTTCGGCATCACCAGCGCGTCCTTCCTCTCGAACAGGCGGTCGGCGATGAAGCGCGTGAACGCGAGCTGGATCGGCCCGGTGAGGACGAGCGAGCTCACCATGAGGTAGGTCACCGAGACCTGGAACTGCGTGATCAGGACGTTCGGGATGACCACCGACAGCGACAGGAAGCCGATGACCAGGATGCCGAGGATGGAGAGCACCCACGGCCCGGCGCTGATCACGCCCGCGTACACGTAGGCCTGCAGCAGGCCCGTGTACGAATCCTTCTGCAGCAGCTTGCGGAGCTCGAAGCCGATGCCGGCCATCAGCGGATCTCCGCCGCGTCGGGCGCGCGCAGCGCGCGCTCGTAGAGCTCGCGATACCGGTCGAACATGAGGCGCTGCGTGTAGTGGCGCTCGACGCGTGCGATGCCCGCCGCCGCCGCCGCATGCCATGCCCCGTGATCGCCGAGGAGCGCGAGCGCCGCCTCGGCGAGCGCCTGCGGATCGGCGATGCCGACGACGCGTCCGGCCGCGCCGAGCGCGCGGTCGTCCGGCGCCAGCCCCTCGACGAGCTGCCGGCACGAGCCGACGTCGGTGGAGACGGCCGGCACGCCCGCGGCGAAGCCCTCGAGCAGCACGAGCGGGAGCGCCTCGCTGATCGAGGAGAGCACCACCAGGCCGATGCGCGGCAGGAGGTCGAGGATGTTCTGGAAGCCGAGGAACTTCACGCGCCGCTCCAACCCGAGGAAGGCGACGAGTTCCTCGCACTCGCGCGCGTAGGCCGGATCCTCGTCGGCCGGCCCGGCGATCCACCCCTCCGCGTCGGGCATGCGGTCGACCACCGTGCGCATGGCGCGGATGAAGGTCTTCACGTCCTTGATGGGGACGACGCGCCCGATGAGGCAGAGCACCGGCGGGGGATCGGCCGGACGCTGCGCGCGCAGTGGCGCAAGCCGGGCCACGTCCACCCCATTGGGGATGTTCCGCGTGCGCGAGGCGTCGGCGCCGTCGGCGACCTGCCGCAGCCGGTTCACCTCGTAGAGGGCGACGATGTCGTCGGCGGCGTCGTAGCACGCGCGCCCGAGCGCCTCGAAGAAGCGGATCCAGAGCTCCCGGAAGTAGGCGAGCTCGGCGGTCTCGCGCTGGAACACCGAGCGGTTGTCGGCGATCCACTGCGCGCTCATCAGGTCGATCTTGCGTTCCTTGGTGTAGATGCCGTGCTCGGAGAGGATCAGCGGACGGCGCGTGCGCCGCTTCGCGAGCGCGCCGAGAAAGCCCGCGTACCCGGTCGAGACCGTGTGCAGCACCCGCGCGGGCGGCAGCGCGTCGCGGATGCGCGCGAGCGTCCACACGGGCGCGTGCATGGTGCGGATGGTCCAGAAGTAGTCCACGAACGAGGGATCGGTGGAGTGGCGGCGGAACTGCTGCCGGATGTAGGCCCAGGCGCGCTCGCTATAGAGGAACTGCGCGAAATCCAGCTTGCCGCCGAGGTGCTCGCACACCTCGCCGAGCAGCGGGCGCTCGCCGGGCGCGAGCGCCCGGGTGCGCAGCTGCTCGTGCATCTCCTCGACCATCTCGAAGAGCCGTGCGTCGCCGCGGGTGCGGGCCACCGGGGGCTTCTCGCCTTCCTCGTAGAGATAGTGGTCCTCGGCGTGCAAGACGTTCGCGGGCACCTTGTACCGCGCCTCGCCGTAGTCGGCGCGCCGGCTGCCGATGAAGACGTAGCCGAACTTCAGGTCGGGAAAGCCGCGGATGATCTGGTGCACCCAGCTCGACACGCCGCCCGAGACGTACGGATAGGTCCCCTCGAGCAGCAGCAGCACGTCGAGCGGTTCCCGCGGGTCGCGCGCGGTCATGCGGGCTCCGAGACGAAGGCCGGGACGTCCGCCCGGGGTGCGGCGGGCATTCCCGGTGCCTCGGTCCAGAAGCGGATCAGCGGCGCCATCGCCGGCGTGCGCTGCGTCGCCGCCACCGCCTGCATGCAGCGGCGCACGTCGGCGTAGCGCCCTTCCTCGAACAGCACCTCGGCGAGATAGGGCAGCACCCGCGCTTCCGGCAGGCCCACCGCGGTGGCCATCGCGTAGGCCTGCGCGGCCTCGCCGAACTGACGCTTGGCCTGGCGGAAGCGGCCCTCGAGGAACCACAGGCCGGGCTCGCGCGCGGCGAGCACCAGCGCGGACTGCACGTACTCCATGCCCGCGTCGAGCGTCAGGCGACGCAGGTCGCCCTGCACCAGGCCGCCGTACACCAGCTCCCAGTGCAACTCGCCGAGGCGGCGCAGGCAGTTGACTCGCGCCGCCGACTCGGTGACCTGCGGCAGCCGCGCCAGCTCCTCGCGGATGGCTCCGGCCACGCGCTTCTCCTGGCCGTCGAGCAGGGCGTACGCCGCGAGACGCAGGTCGTCCGCCGGATCGGACAGCAGGCGGCGAAGGATCGGCGTGGCGACGCGCGGCGGCATGTTCTGCAGGGCGGCGAGCGCCTTCACGCGCGTCTCCACCGGCAGGGTGGGGTCGAGCAGCAGCGAGCGCAGCCCCGACGGCCGCAGCTGCAGCCGCGTCTCCTGGGAGGGGGCGACGTACTCGGGCGTCTTCACGCCGGCGAACGGCCGATACTGCCGCGAGCCGGGCAGCAGCGTCGCGATGAGGAGCGCGGTGACGATGCCGATGAGCCCGAGCATCGGGATGAAGAACGCGAGCGACGCAAGCAGCGCGAAGGCCGGCAGCCAGGGCTCCGCGTAGCGTTCGGGCAGCGCGAGCCGCACCGCGAAGGCGAGCAGCAGGCTCGCGACCAGGTGCAGCCCGAAGAAGCCGAGCAGCAGCGGCGTGCTGGTGCCGAAGCGCACCGCGACGGCGACGGCCCCGGCCTCGAGCGCGATCGCCGGAAGGACCAGCCCGTAGACCGCCAGCCAGCGCATGGCGCCGCGCGGGAACCAGCGCGGCGCGCTCACTTCAGCGCTCCCAGCGCCCGGTCGAGCACCGCAGCCGGATCGTTGCCGGTGAGCGCCACCGAAGCGGTGCGGATGTTGAGCGCCTCGAACCCGCCGCCGAAGGTCTGCTCCAGCGAGCCCGCCATGCGCAGCAGGTAGCCCTCGACCGTCGCGCGGTTCGACACCGGCAGCAGGTTGATGAGGATGGTGCGGTCCTTCAGGGCGCGCGTCCAGATCACGTCGGGCGCGCGGCGCTGGCGCAGCACGTGGTCGAAGGCATCGTTCCACAGCGGATGGTTGCCGAAGGACATCACGACCATGCTGGTCTGGATGCGGAAGTCGCGCTGCAGCCGCTGGAGCTTCACCAGCTCCATCGCGAAGTCCACCGGGCAGTCCGGGTAGCGCTGCAGCAGCGGCACCGAGCGGTCGGCGATGGTGATCGTGTCCGCGTACGTCGCGAGGAGCACCGCGAGCAGCTGCAGCGTGTCCTCGTTGAGGGCGAAGAACGGCATGCGCGTCACCACCAGCACGCCGAGTCGGCGGCCGTCGCCGGCCTCGACCGGCGCCACCGCGAGGTGCTGCGTCGGCAGGTCCTGCGAGAGCGCCGCGGTCTGCACGTGCGCGAGCTCGCCGCGCTCCTCGGTGTAGGCGAGCAGGGCGTCGTCCGCGGCGAGGGGCGGCGGATCGCCGACCGCCGCCACGCGCTCGTAGCGTGGCTCGCCGTCGTCGTCGCTGGTGCGCGCATAGAGCGCGCAGACCTCGAGCTGGCAGGCCTGGGAGAGGAACTCGAGCAGCGCGGCTGCGCCGGGCAGCGGCGAGGCGTCGTACTGGTCGAGCAGGCGGCGGCGCAGGTCGAACAGCGCATCGCGCAGCGTGGTCGCGCGCGACAGCAGGTCCTGCTCCAGGCGCTCGTGCGAGAGCTGCAGCAGGTACAGGCGCTTGGTGACGCGCTCGATGCGGTCCTCGAGATAGCCGTTCGTCTCGCGCATGCGCCGCAGCCGCGTGCGCCAGAGGCCGCTGAACTCGCCGCTCACCATCACGAGCAGCAGCCCGCCCAGGAAATAGAGCCGGGGAATGGTCTCCGTGGAAGCGTCCGGCGTGAGCCAGAGCCAGGCGCCGACGATGAGCGCGCTGGAGGCGAGTCCGGCGAGGACGCCGTAGCGCAGCGCGATGAGCACCGCCGCGAACCAGACCCACGGGAACTCCTCGTGCACCAGCAGCGGGTCGTCGGGGACGGCCCACGCGCCGAGCGCGATGGCCGCGGCGGTGACGGCCGCGGTCTCGACCCAGACCCACGGGCCGGACACGCGCGGCGCGAGCCGGCGCAGCGTCCCGACGACGCTGCGGCGCCACCTGCGGATTACCGCGTCCATGCCGCCGGCGGGAACGACGGTGAAGCAGGCCGCGTCACTGCAGCCGCGCGGAATCGAGCAGCTCGCGCACCAGCTTCTGGCCCACCGCCGAGAGCGCTTCGCGGCTCCAGCCGCTCTTGCCGCCGACCGCGCTCCACACGACCTCGCCGCTCTGCAGGTCCACCACGAAGAGCGCGAGGCCGACGGCCGGCTCGCCGTCCACGCCGACCTTGTAGCGCCACTCGTCCACGGCGCCGTACACGCCATAGCGCGCGCCCTGGTCGCGCGCCCACTTGCGCGCCTCGTCCTGCAGCTTGCGCTCGGCCGGCTCGAGCAGCGCCTCGGGGTTCATGGCGGCCGGGTAGCGCACCAGGTTGTTCACGCCGCGGGCGCGCAGCACGCCCTCGGTGATCGACTCGGCGCGCAGGCCTGCCTGCGGCGTGTCGGTGTGGTTCACGATGGGCAGCATCGCCCAGCGCGCCTTGGCGTCCAGCGGCGCCGCGTTCGGGTTGCGGTCGACGACGCTGCAGCCGGCGGCGAGCAGCGCCGCAGCGACCGCGAGGATCAGTTTCTTCATGTGCCCTCTCCTTGGGTCAGAAATAGTACTGGTAGCGCAGCACCAGCTCCGATGCGCGGGTGAACGTGCCGGTGCCGCCCTGCGTGGTCAGGAAGTACAGCGCGAGCTGGTCGCCGCCGAGCACGCTGCCGGCGATGCCGACGAGGCCGTTGAAGCCGGTCCCGGTCACCGTGTTGTGCCCGATGCCGACGCTGGCGAAAGGCCGCAGCGCGCGCGAGTACGGTTCGTCGGCGAAGCGGTCCCACAGGAAGGGCTGGCCCCGCAGATATTCGCCGAACCCGACGGTCGCGCTGTAGTAGCTGAACGACCGCGGGAGGAAGAAGGTCGCATCGGGAATCGTGCCGTCGGGATTGAGCCGCGCGCCGATGGCGTCGGTCGGGCCGTCGGGACGGTAGCGCTGGTGCGCGGCGTACGCGCGCACCAGGAGGTCCGGATACTCGGTGCGCAGGCGGTGGCCGATCTCCAGATCGACGCGGTCGCCGTTGCCGAGCCGCGTGCCGGCCTGGGTGTGGAAGCGCTGCGCGGACGCGCCGAGCGTCGCGTACTCCCGCTTGGAGAAGGCGTACTGCAGGGTCCCGCGCGCCTCGTTCTTCATGCCGCCGACCATCAGCGCCGACGTGTCCGTGGCCCGGTCCTGGTACCCGAGCCGGACCCCGGCCCGCAAGCGCCGGGTCACGTCGCGCCCGTGCACGACGGCTGCCGTGCCGAACGAATCGGCCGCCTCGCGCCGCGCGACGACCAGCTCCGTCTGGTGGCGCCGTTCGCGCCACAGCAGCGCGAGGCCCGCCTGCTCGTCCCGCGCCGGCACGCGCGCGAGCGCATCCTCGGCGCGCGAGGACTGGAACGAGATCGAGTAGAACGGCGCAACCCGCAGGCGCTCGCCGAGCCACAGCGGCACGGCGACGAAGCTGTTGTCGCCGCGCAGCGGCTTGTAGTCGAAATGGGTCTGACGCAGCACCACGCTCGGCGCCGTGCTGCGCAGGTCGCCTTCCAGCGCGGCGTGCAGGTCGTCGTCGCGGTCGCGGCTCTCCATGGCGTCGAAGCCGAGCGTCTGCGCGGTGCGGTAGCGGCCAAGCGCACGCGCCATCTCCATGCGGCTCTCGACCGGCCCGCGCGCATCGGCGAGCAGGCGGTCCATGGTCTCGAAGTCGTTGTCCTCCAGCGCGAGCGCCGCCTCCGCCCACGCGGGGCGCGCGAGGCGCCGGCCGTACTCGCGCCACATCCACGCGCGCGCGGCGTCGTTCGTCTCGCCGGACAGCGCCCACGACAGCACCAGCTCGCGCGCGGCGGCGTCCTGCGCGCGCGCGGCGAGCGGTCGATCGCCGGCCGGCGGATCCGCATCCTGGCGCAGCACCAGGCGAATGGCGGCGGCGGCCGGATCGCCGGGCGCCTGCGTGAGGGCCAGGCGCGCCGCGGCGAGCAGATCCTCGCGGCGTTCCAGCAGCTGCGGATCCCGGGCCGCCGCGCTGCGCAGCGTCTGCCAGGCGTGGCGACGCACCCGCGCCGCCATGCCGGCCTGCCCGTCCTGCTCGAGGGCCTCCGCGTAGGTGAGCAGCCAGAGATAGTCGTTCTGCCGGGCCGCGAGCTCGCGCCGCAGCCAGCCGAGCGCGGCGCGGGGCTCGCCGAGCGCGAGGTGGCCGGCGGCGAGCGGTGCCCAGTACTGCGGCTCGTCGCGTGCCGCCGCGGCGGTCTCGCGCATGGCGGCGCGCAATGTGTCGGGCCGGCCGTGCTCCACCAGGAACCAGAGCCACGACGCGCGCACGGACGGGTCGGCGGGCGCCGCGGCGAGCGCGCGGCGGAAGTCGGCCTCGGCCGGCGCGAGGCGGCCGCGCGCGACGTGGCGATTGGCACGCAGCAGGAAGAAGTACGGCTGCGCCGCGAACCGCGCATCGTCCTCAGGGGAGAGCGCGGCGAACAGCCGGTCCTGGCTCGCGCCGTCGCGGCGCTGCGCGTGCAGGTCGAGCGCCGCCAGCAGCAGCAGCGGATCGCGGAAGCGCATCCAGCCGGCTTCCGCGAGCCGCGCGGCATCCTCGGGTCGGTCGCGGCGCAGGAGGCTCACCAGCCGCTGCATCTCGAAGGCGCGCGCCTGTCCGCGTTCGGCGAGCCGCGCGTACGCGTCGCCCGCGCCGTCGTCGTGCTGCAGTTGCCAGGCGAGCTCGCCGTAGAGCCGCCAGAAGTCCTCGTCGTCGCCGGCGCGGCTGCGGCGCCGCGCGAGCGTGTCGAAGGCGCGCTGGAAGTCGCCGCGCTTCATGTAGAGGCCGGTGAGCGCGAGCGTGCGCGCATCGTCGAGCGGTGCGGCGGCGGCGAGCCGCTCGTACGCCGCAATGGCCTCCGGGACGCGCCCCGTGCGTTCGTTCAGCGACGCGATCAGCTCCAGGTTCACCACGTCGGGACGGCGCCGCTGCTGCGCCTCGAAGAACGCGATCGCCTCCAGCGGTTCGCCGACGGACTCGAACAGGGCCGCGACGCGTACGGACTCCTCGCGGGTGAGCGGCCGCGTGCGGGCGATGGCGAGCCAGGTCGACAGCAGCGCATCGTCGGCGTTCAGGCCGGGCGCGAGCCGAAGCACGCCCTGCTGCGCCTGCGGCGAGCCGCGCTGCGCGAGATAGGTCCACTGCTCCAGCGCCTCCAGCGGCCGCCCGCTCCACTCCGCCACCCGCGCGAGCCGCTCGCGCCAGGCGAGGTCTTCGGGGCGCTGGCGCACCGCCGCGGCGGCGACGCGGTACGCGTCGTCGAGCTGGCCCCCGCCCACGAACACGTCGAAGGCCAGCCGATAGATGTCCTCGTCGAACGGCCGCAGGGCCACCGAGGGTTCGGCAGCGTGAGCGCGTCCGACCAGTGCGTCCAGCACCGCGGCGAGGGCGCGTGCGCCGGGGGCTGGGGTGCGGCTCGGTGCGGCGCCCATCCGCATCAGCGCGCGCGCGTAGCGCTGAGCGCGCGCTTGGTCGTTGGCGGCGAGCGCGAGCCGCGCGAGCGTCATCAACGTGCGGTCGTCGCCCGCGAGGTCCCCGAGGTGCGCGTCGGCCGCGTCGAGCGCCTCGCCGAGCAGGTTGCCCGCCTGCAGCGCCGCGACGCCCGCGAGAAAGTGTTCGCGCCGCGCGTCGCGCGACGTCGCGCGCGCCTGCGCCAGGAAATGGAGCTGCGACGCCCCGCGATAGTCGCCCTCCGCTAGCAGCGCCGCCGCGCCGCGCGCCAGCACCGCGGGGGCGGCATCCGGTCGTTGCGCGAGACGCGCATACAGCGCCGCGGCGGTGCCAGCGGCGCCGAGCGCCGTCGCCTCCTCGGCGAGCGCGGCGAGCGCCGCGGTGTCCAGCTCCTCGCGCGCCAGGGTGGCGGCCGCCACCCGGGTCCGGGCGAGTGCGTCCCGCCGCGCGGCGCTGCCCTCGGGCTGCGCGTAGGCGTAGGCACGCAGGATCTCGAGGCGCTGACGCAGCGCGCCGCGCCGGGTGGCGTCGTCGTCGGCGGCGGTGAGCGGATCGAGCGTCGCCAGCGCCTGCTCCAGCCGGCCGAGATCGGCCTGCTGGCGCGCCAGCGCGAAGCGCAGCTCGACGTCCTGGGGGCGGCCGCGGACCATGTTCTCGAGATACTCGGCGGCGACCGGGTCGGGTCGGGCGCTTGCGCGCAGCTCCTTGTCCAGCGTGCCGGCGGGGAACACGATGGCGAGCAGCGCGAGCACGAGCGCGGTCACCGCGAGCAGGCCCCACGTCGACATGACGCGGGCGCGCGGCTGGCTATCGGCTGCAGCGGACCGATATCGACGCTGCCGCATGCGGAAGCTCGTAACGCTGCGCGCCCTTTGCGGCGAGCGGTCGGTTGTCGGCGCGCACCTCGCAGCCGGCGGCGCCGGCGAGCGTGAATGCGAGCGGGCGATGGCCCTCGAGGCGCATGGTGAAGCCGTCGGGCGTGCGCTCGTAGGCGGTCAGGCGCGCGTTGGCGTCGGCAAGCTGCGGCGCCGGCGCAGGCGCTGGCGCGACGCGCAGCACCGCCTCGCGACCGGCGAGGTGGACGTAGCGCTGGTCGTTGTGCACGGCCGCGCCCGCGACGCCCGTCGACGCGCGCACGTCCACCTGGCCCGCGCCGGCGGGCAGCCGCACGGTCCGCAGGTCGCCCGCGCCGCGGATCCGCCACGTCTCGCCGTCGCGGGCGATCGACATGCGGTTGAAGTCGAGCACCTTGCGGATGTGCTCCGAGGCGTACACGTTGTGCACCGGCTGCGCGAGCGCCCAGTCGAACGCCTTGCGCAGCGCGTTGAGCGACGCGCGCTTGGTGGCGGCGTAGGTGTGGAAGTAGATGTTGATCGGCTTGGTGCGCCAGGGCGCGTCGGTGAGCTCGAAGGTCTCGATCACCCGCTCGAAGCCGTAGAACGGCCCGGTCCAGTTGCCGGTGTAGACGTTCTCGTTCTGGTTCGGCGCGTACACCTGGAAGCCGCCGCCCTTGGGGATGCCGAGCGGCGCCACCAGCGCGAGCGTCGGGTCGGCGCGGGTGATGAGCGTGTCGCCGCCGTTCATGTTCAGCACGTTCGCCGCGAGGGTCCGGTCCACCGCGTCGGGCCCCGGATTGCAGTCGCCGGTCCACAGGAACACGCCCACCCGCTTCCCCGGCGGCAGCAGGCGCTCCTCGATGTAGCGGATGGAGCCGTCGATCTCCGCGGCGAGGTTGAAGGTGTAGCCCGGCAGCACCAGCGAGTAGCCTTCGCCCACGCCGCCCAGCTCGACGCGCCGCCACTTGAACGGATGCGAGAACGAGTGGCTGGCCGGCTCCACGTGCGGATACGCGTACATGCGCTTCGCGATCGCCTCGAGCTGCGGCGAGAGGTTGGGGAAGAGCCCCTTCGCGGCGGTCTCGCCCTCGATGACCGAGAGCGTCATCGGCACGCGGTAGCGCTCGATGATCTCCTTGATGACCACTTCGCCGGAGAACGGCGTGCCCGGAAACTCCGCACGGCTGGCGAAGCCGTCGCCGTCCATGTGCACCACCATCAGGCGGCGGCCGTTCTCCGTGGTGGTGTCCGGGGCCGGCATCTCGGGCAGCGCGAGGGCGCGCCGCAGGAACTCGATCGGCTGGACGATCCAGCGCGGCGTGGCGTTGCCCGGCTCGCTCAACGCGTAGGGATCGAGCGCGTAGCCGCCCCAGGGCATGAGCGCGACGGCGTCCATGGTGCGCCCGCGCTCGTCGGCGAGCGCGCGCAGCCGCTCGCCGCCGCGCGCCTCGAGGGCGAAGAACTCGCGGCGATCGGCGAGCGGCTCGCGCTCGAAGCCGATCAGCGGCGCGCGCCTGACGATGGTGGCGCGTGCCGCGCCGTCGCCGAGCGGGCTGCTCGGCAGGCCGAAGGCCTCGGTGAGCGGTCCGCCGCCGGGCACGCCGAAGCGGCCGAGCACCGCGATGCGCAGGCCTTCGGCGCGCGCCCGCTTGAGCCACGGGACGATGGCCGGTGCGCGGGACCCGAGATCGGCCGAGAGCCACGTCACCACGCCGGCGTAGCGGCCCTCGAGCGGATGCTCGGGCGGCGCCTCCGCGACGTTCACGTACTGCGGCACGTAGCCGAGCCAGTTGAGGGGCAGCGCGGCGAAGCGGTGCGCCTCGTCGTACATGAGGGCCGCTTCCGGGCCGTCGTAGAGCACCAGCACCTTGCGCGGCATCGCCTCCAGCGCGCCGACGCCGACGCGATCGAGCGCGGGATTCGCGACCCATGGCACGAAGCCGAGCGCCTTGATCCGTTCGGCGGTGCGCCGCGCGAGCTCACGCTCGCCCGGGGGCGTGTAGTCGATGCCGATCACCGGCTTGCGGTACTCGTCGCGCACCCGCACGAGCTGCGCGGTCAGCCACTCGCGGTCGGCCGCCGGGACTTCCCGATATCGCTGCGCGGCCTGGTCCCAGCCCTGGAAGAGTGACTCGGCGGCGACCGCGGCGGCCTCGCCGTGCACCTGCGGCAGGATCTCGAAGCCGCGGTTGAACACGAGCTTCGCCTCCGGGAAGGCGGCGCGGAGGGCGCGGATCACGCGCACCAGGCCCGCTTCCTGTGCCGCGCGCGCGGCGTCGTCGGTGGCGAAGCGGTGGTAGGAGTCGAGCGTGTCGAGGAAGAACGTGCGGTACCCCGCATCCCACAGCGGCCGCACCACGCGGGCGACGAACCACGCGGGCCATTCCGGCTGCGACTGGTCCACCAGCACACTGTCCCACTCGCGGTTCTCGCCGCGGCGCCACGCGGGCGGCAGGTCCGCGAGGTAGGGGCGGCCGCGATCGATCTCGCCGATCGACACGTACGCCGCGATTTCCGACGCGATGCCCGCACGGCGGGGGGAGGGCACGTGTGCGGGCTCGACGACGATCGTGTCGAACGCCGCCAGTTCGTCCCACGGCGGGTCCGCGCCGTAGAAGAACGCGAACGACGGCGCGGCCGCGAGCGCGGGCAGCGCGATCAGCCATGCGGCGAGCACGCGGAGGAGGACGGTGAGCATTCTCGCGCGAGCCTAGCGCGGCAGCCCGTGCGGCAATCAGCCGAGAAGCGCGGACAATCCGCGCTCCAGCGGGGTTTGCGGGACGTAGCCAAGGAGCGCCGCGAGCCGGTCGGTCGCGGTGGCCGAGTCGCGGATGTCGCCCGCCGCGGCCGGTTCGAAGCGGCGCTCGACGCTGCGGCCCGCGACGCGCTCGAGCGCGGCGACGAGATCGAGCAGCGTCACCGACCGTCCGGTCCCCACGTTGCACACGCCGGTGGCGGCGGCGCGGAGCGCGCGGCGGTTGACCTCGGCCAGATCCTTCACGAACACGAAGTCGCGCGTCTGCAGGCCGTCGCCGAAAATGCGCACTGGCGCGCCCGCGCGCACCGCGTCGGCGAACTTGCTGATCACGCCGGCGTAGGGCGAGCGCGGATCCTGGCGCGGGCCGTAGATGTTGAAGTAGCGCAGGCCGAGCGCCGAGACGCCGTAGAGGGCGCCGTACAGCGCGGCGTACTGATCGTCGATGGATTTCTCCAGACCATAGGGCGAGAGCGGGCCGACCGGCGAGGTTTCCGCGAGGGGCAGTTCGCGCGGCGTGCCGTACACGGCGGCGCTGGAGGCGTACACGACCCGCTTGATGCTGCGGCGGCGCACGCCGTCCAGCACGTTGAGAAAGCCCACCACGTTGTGCGCGCACGAGTCGACCGGCGCCTGCACCGAGGCCTGCACCGACACCTGGGCGGCAAGATGGAGCACGCGGTCCACGCCGTCGAGGGCGCCCTCTACCGCGGCGGCATCGCGCACGTCGCCGACGATCACGCGCAGCGACGCATGCTCGGGCAGGTTCTCGCGCTTGCCGCTGGCGAAGTTGTCGAGGACGGAGACGCGTGCGCCGTCGGCGAGCAGCGCTTCGACCGTGTGCGAGCCGATGAAGCCGGCACCGCCGGTGACAAGGATATGCATGAGGAATGCGGCGGGCTGGGCGGGAAACGGGCCGGATTCTCGCAGATCGCGCGGCGGGCCACGGGGGCATTTGCCCGCTGGAACGACGAATGCCACTCGGCAAGAGCGGGCGGTCGGAGACGCCGACCCCTTCTTCGCAGAGGGGGGACGGCGCGGGTAGGGGTGTCCCTTAGCCTATGCGCCCTCGTCCCAGTCCTTGGCGCGTTCCACGGCGCGGCGCCACCGCGCCAGGCGTGCCCCTCGCTCGTCGGCGGACATGGCCGCTTCGAACGTCCGTTCCGCCACCCAGCGCGCGGCGATGTCGGCGGGCCCCGGCCACACGCCGGCGGCGAGCCCCGCGAGATAGGCCGCACCCAGCGCGGTGGTCTCCAGGATGCGCGGCCGGACCACCGGAATGCCGAGGATGTCGGCCTGGAACTGCATCAGCAGGTCGTTGGCGGTCGCACCGCCGTCCACGCGCAGTGCCGGCGGGGTGGTGCCGGTGTCCGACTGCATCGCGCTCATGAGGTCGGCCGACTGGAAGGCGATCGATTCGAGCGCCGCGCGTGCGACATGCGCGGCCGTGGTGCCCCGGGTGAGGCCGACGATCGCGCCGCGGGCATGCGCGTCCCAGTGCGGTGCGCCGAGGCCGGCGAAGGCCGGCACGAAGAACACGCCTTGCGTGTCGGGGACACTGGCGGCGAGCCCTTCGACGTCCGACGCGGCGGCGATCACCTTGAGGCCGTCCCGCAGCCACTGCACCACCGCGCCGCCGATGAACACGCTGCCCTCCACCGCGAAGGCCGGTTCGGCGGAGGCGGCGCGCGTGGTGATGAGGCCCGAGCCGGAGAGGGCCGGGCGGTCACCCGCGTGCATCAGCATGAAGCAGCCGGTGCCGTAGGTGTTCTTCGCCATGCCGGGCGTGTGGCACGCCTGGCCGAAGAGCGCGGCCTGCTGGTCGCCCGCGATGCCGGCGATCGGCACGGCGGCGCCGAGCACCGCGGGGTCGGTTTCGCCGATGAGGCCGGATGACGGCACGACGCGCGGGAGCACGCTGCGCGGCACGCCGAAGAGGGCGAGCAGCGCATCGTCCCAGTCGCCGCGCGCGAGGTCGTAGAGCAGGGTACGCGATGCATTGGTGTGGTCGGTCACGTGCAGTGCGCCGCGGGTGAGCTGCCAGACGAGCCAGCTGTCCACGGTGCCGAACGCGAGCTCCCCGCGTTCGGCCCGCGCCCGTGCACCCGGCACGTGGTCGAGCAGCCAGGCGAGCTTGGTCGCGGAGAAATACGGATCGAACACGAGGCCCGTGCGCGCACGCACGTCCGGCTCGTGGCCGGCGGCCTTCAGCGCATTGCACGCCGCCGCGGTGCGCCGGTCCTGCCACACGATGGCGTTGGCGACGGGGCGGCCGGTCGCGCGCTCCCAGAGGAGCGTGGTTTCGCGCTGGTTGGTGATGCCGACCGCCGCGATGTCGCGTGCGGCGAGCCCGGCGCGCGCGAGCGCCTCGTGCGCGCAGGCGAGCTGGGTGCGCCAGATGGCGTCCGGGTCGTGCTCGACCCATCCGGGCTGCGGATAGTGCTGCGGCAGCTCGCGCTGCGCGAGGCCGCGCAGGTCGCCCGCGGCGTCGAACACCAGCGCGCGCGAGCTGGTCGTCCCCTGGTCCAGCGCCAGCACGTAGCTCACGGCGGCCCTCCTCGATCGGCTTCGTGAGCGGCCATTGTAGTCACCCCGCCATGGTAGACTTTGACGCTTTGCAGCACGCCTGAATCCCGTCCCAGCCATGCCGCTTCCGCCGCCCGCGAACGACTCGCGCGAGCCCGTGCACACCCGTCGCGTGACGTTCGAGTGCTACCGGCGCGCCGACGGCCTGTGGGACATCGAGGGCCGTCTCCACGACGTGAAGCCCTTCGACGTGGAACTCTCGTCCGGGCTCGTGCCCGCGGGCCGGGCCATGCACGACATGCTGCTGCGGCTCACCATCGATACCGACCTGCGCATCCTCGATGCGGCGGCGGCCACCGATGCCATGCCCTATCCGCCGGCCTGCGGCGAGGTGGCGCCCGACTATCGCGCCGCGCTCGTCGGGCTCAACCTCGGCCGCGGTTTTCGCCGCGCGGTGCTCGAGCGCCTCGGCGGCGTCGCCGGGTGCACGCACATGACCGAGATGCTGCTGCAGTTTCCGACCGTCGCCGTCCAGATGCTCGCCGGCTTCAAGCGCGACAACGAGGATCGCGACGGGAAGCCGTTCCAGCTCGATCGCTGTCACGCGCTCGATACGCGCGGCGACACGGTCCGCAGGTTCTATCCGAAGTGGCACGTGCGCGAGAGCGTGGGCTGACGCCCCCTGCTTGACGCGGCCGCGGCGTTGACAGCGGTCAATGCCGCTGCAGCGCGGCGTGCGGAACACTTCTGCCGCTCCGGTTCAGCAGGCTGACGAGGTTCACAAGGGGGTTTCATGAAGATCCACGAGTACCAGGCGAAGGAAGTGCTGCGGAAGTACGGCGTCGCGACGCCGCGCGCGATCCCGGCGTTCTCGGTGGACGAGGCGGTGAAGGCCGCCGAGTCGCTGGGCGGCAAGGTGTGGGTGGTCAAGGCGCAGATCCACGCGGGCGGCCGCGGCAAGGGCGGCGGCGTGAAGCTCGCGAAGTCGATCGACGAGGTGAAGACGCTGTCCTCGCAGATCCTCGGCATGATGCTCAAGACCCACCAGACCGGGCCCGAGGGGCAGAAGGTGCGCCGCCTCCTCATCGAGGAGGGCGCCGACATCAAGAAGGAGCTCTACGTCGGCATGGTGGTGGACCGCCAGACGCAGCGCGTGTGCCTCATGGCGAGCTCCGAGGGCGGCATGGACATCGAGGAAGTCGCGGCGCACACGCCGGAGAAGATCCACAAGGTGTATGTCGACCCGGCCACCGGACTCAAGGATGCTGAGGCCGACGACGTCGCCGCCAAGATCGGCATTCCCGCGGCCTCGATCCCGCAGGCGCGCACGATGCTGCAGGGCCTGTATCGGGCGTTCTGGGAGACGGACTCGTCGCTCGCCGAGATCAACCCGCTCATCCTCACCGGCGACGGCCGCGTGGTGGCGCTCGACGCGAAGATGAACTTCGACTCGAACGCGCTGTTCCGCCATCCGGAGATCGTCGCGCTGCGCGACCTCGACGAGGAGGACCCGGCCGAGATCGAAGCCTCGAAGTTCGACCTCTCCTACATCCAGCTCGACGGCAACATCGGCTGCCTGGTGAACGGCGCGGGCCTCGCGATGGCCACCATGGACGTCATCAAGCTCTACGGCGGCTCGCCCGCGAACTTCCTCGACGTGGGCGGCGGCGCGAGCACCGAGAAGGTCACCGAGGCCTTCAAGATCATGCTTCGCAACCCGAACCTCAAGGCGATCCTGGTCAACATCTTCGGCGGCATCATGAAGTGCGACGTGATCGCGAACGGCGTGATCGCCGCGGCGAAGGCGGTCGCGCTGAAGGTGCCGCTGGTCGTGCGGATGAAGGGCACGAACGAGGAACTGGGCCGCAAGATCCTGGCCGACTCCGGGCTGCCGATCATCTCGGCGGACAACATGGCCGACGCGGCGGAGAAGGTCGTCGCCGCGGCCGCCGGCAAACAGTAGGGGCGCGTCATGTCGATTCTGGTCAACAAGAACACCCGTGTGGTCACGCAGGGCATCACCGGCAAGACCGGGCAGTTCCACACGCGCATGTGCCGCGACTACGCGAACGGCAGGAACGCGTTCGTCGCCGGCGTCAATCCGAAGAAGGCCGGCGAGGACTTCGAGGGCATCCCCATCTACGCGAGCGTGCGTGAGGCCAAGGAGAAGCAGGGCGTCAACGCGAGCGTCGTGTACGTCCCGCCGCCCGGTGCGGCGGCGGCGATCTGGGAGGCGGTCGAAGCCGACCTCGACCTCGTCGTCTGCATCACCGAGGGCATCCCGGTGCGCGACATGATCGAGGTGCGCGACCGCATGCGCAAGGAGCACCGCAAGACGATCCTCCTCGGACCGAACTGTCCCGGCGTCATCACGCCCGACGAGATCAAGATCGGCATCATGCCCGGCCACATCCACAAGAAGGGCCGCATCGGGGTGGTGTCGCGCTCGGGCACGCTGACCTACGAGGCCGTGGGCCAGCTCATGGAGCTCGGCCTGGGGCAGTCCACGTGCGTGGGCATCGGCGGCGATCCGGTGAACGGCCTCAAGCACATCGACGTGCTGAAGATGTTCAACGACGACCCCGAGACCGACGCGGTGATCATGGTGGGCGAGATCGGCGGTGCCGACGAGGAGACCGCGGCGTTCTGGATCCGCGATCACATGAAGAAGCCCGTCGTGGGCTTCATCGCCGGCGTCACCGCTCCGCCCGGCAAGCGCATGGGCCACGCGGGCGCGATCATCTCCGGCGGCAAGGGCACGGCGCAGGAGAAGCTCGCGGTGATGGAGGAGTGCGGCATCAAGACCACCAAGAATCCCGCCGACATGGGCCGGCTGCTGAAGAGCGTCCTCAAGTAGATGCCGGTCCCGGTGCTGCGCGCCCGCCGGCGGCTCCTGGCCGCGGGCGGCGCGTTGGCGCTGTCGGCGTGCGCCGGCGTGCCCCCCACGGGCGGCGGCGCACCGCCGCGGTCCAGCGGCTTCGCCGACGTGAACGGCACGCGCCTCTGGTACGAGGTGGCGGGCGCGGGCGATCCGGTGGTGCTGCTGCACGCGTTCACGCTCGACTCGCGCATGTGGGACGCCCAGTTCGAGGCCCTCGGGCGCACGCATCGCGTGATCCGCTACGACGCGCGCGGCTTCGGCCGCTCGCAGGCGCCTCAGGCGGGGCAGGCGTACGCGCACCACGAGGATCTCG
Source organism: uncultured Enterobacteriaceae bacterium (assembly GCA_964552535.1). Lineage (GTDB taxonomy): Bacteria > Pseudomonadota > Gammaproteobacteria > Burkholderiales > SG8-39 > CAZKHE01. The sequence goes on from CAZKHE010000093.1 coordinate 17,405, forward strand.
CCGCCCTGCTCGAACGGCTCGGCGCCCAGCGACCCCATCTGGTCGGCCATGCGATGGGCGGGCGCTTCGCCCTCGATTACGCCGTCACCTATCCGGGACGCACAAGGTCGCTGGTGGTCGTCGACACCGTGGTCGCCGGATGGCCGTGGTCGAAAGCCTTTCTCGACGGCTACGCGCCGGTCATCGCCGCGGGGCGTCGCCGCGACCTCGCCGGCGCGCGGAGCGCGTGGCTCGCGCATCCGGTGTTCGGCCCGGCACGCGAGCAGCCCACGGTGATGGCCCGCATCGAGACCATGGTGCGCGAGTACTCGGGTTGGCACTTCGTGAACGCGGATCCGGCGCGGGCGGTCGCGCCGCCGACGCTGAACCAGCTCGCGGCGGTCCGCACGCCCGCACTGGTGATGGTCGGCGAACGCGACCTGGCCGATTTCCGCCAGATGTCCGAGCGCGTCGCGCGCGACCTGCGCGCGCGCCAGGTGACGATCCGTGGGGCGGGGCACTTCGCGCCGCTTGAAGCGGCGGCGGACGCCACCACGTCGATCGTGGAGTTCATCACGGCGTCATAGCGCCGCGCTGCGCAAAGCCTTGTTCGCCGAGGGGAAATGACGCGTCGCAGCGATTGACCGCGGTCAAGCGTTTTGCGAAAGCGCGCGCGCTATCATCGTCGCAATTAACGCCTGCAGCGTCCGTGCGACATCACGGCCTGCACGGTCGCTGTGGGTTGCGCGAAGCAAGTCGCAGATGGCTTGAGGGAAAGCCATCCAGGCTTTCCGGCCGAAGAAACGCTCGAGGGCGAATCCATGAACGACCGGCTGCGCAACGCTCCCGCCGCAGAACCCCAACCCATCCGTTTCCGGCCGACGTTGAAGGGACGTCGACC
>CAZKHE010000094.1:0-17960 GCA_964552535.1 uncultured Enterobacteriaceae bacterium
GCATGCCGAAGAGATCGTCGACGAGCTGGTGCACCGAGTCGCGCGTGATGCCGGTCAGCGCCGAGGCGATCTCCGGCTCGTACACCTTGCCGTTCTTGATCACGAACAGGTTCTCCCCCGCGCCCTCGGCGACGAAGCCGTCCACGTCCAGCAGCAGGCCCTCGTCGTAGCCGTGGTCGATCGCCTCGGCGTTGGCGAGGATCGAGTTCGCATAGGTGCCCGAGTACTTCGCCCGGCACATCGAGACGTTCACGTGGTGGCGCGCGTACGACGAGGTCTTCACGCGGATGCCCTTCTCGAGGCCCTCGGCGCCGAGATAGGCACCCCACGGCCAGGCGGCGATCGCCACGTGCACCGCTGCGCCCTTGGGCGACACGCCCATCTTCTCGGAGCCGTAGAAGGCGATCGGCCGCAGGTAGCAGCTCTCCAGCTTGTTGGCGCGCACCACCTCCTTCTGCGCCTCCATGAGCTGCTCGCGGGTGTACGGCAGCTTCATCATGTAGATGTGCGCCGAGTTGAACAGCCGGTCGGTGTGCTCCTGCAGCCGGAAGATCGCGGTGCCGTCGACGGTCTTGTACGCGCGCACGCCTTCGAACACGGCGAGGCCGTAATGGAGCGAGTGGGTGAGGACGTGGGTGGTCGCCTCGCGCCAGGGCACGAGCTTCCCGTCATACCAGATCCAGCCGTCGCGGTCGGCCATCGACATGTGAGCGCTCTCCGTCGTTATTGTGGGGACGTGCCCGGAGCGGGCAAACCGCGATTTTAGCTCGGCTTCGATGCTAGAGTAGCCTCCGCACCCGTCCTCCTTCGCCCTTCCCGCTCTTGAAATGACCGTCGCCTACTGGTGCGTGCTCGTCGCCGCGCTCCTGCCCTACCTCACCATCGCCGCGTCCAAGGTCCGCCCCGACTTCGACAACGCGCGGCCCCGCGAATGGGAGGAACGGCTGGACGGCTGGCGCAAGCGCCTGTACTGGGCGCACCTCAACGGCTTCGAGGCGTTCCCGCCGTTCGCCGCCGGGGTGATCATCGCCCACCTCGCCGGCGCGCCGCAGGGACGGATCGACCTCTTTGCCGGCGCGTTCGTCGCGGCGCGCATCGCCTACGTGCTCTGCTACTACGCCGACCGGCCGGCGCTGCGCTCGCTCGTCTGGATCGCCGGGCTCGCCTGCGTGGTCGGCCTTTTCGTCGCGGCCGGCCTGGGATAGTCCGCCGCGGCCGGCGGGCTCAGCTTCCGAACACCGCCCGCCACAACGCCTGCGTCGCCTCCGCCTCGGCGGCGACGGCATCGTGCGGCACGCGTGCGTACTGCGCGCCGTCCAGCCGCAGCTTGTGCTGCAGCTTGCGGTAGCCGCGGTAGGCGTCGGCGACCTGCGCGGCCAGCGCGGCCGGCACGAGGCCGAGCGCGCCGGCCATGTGCAGCAGCGCGATGTTGCCGAGGTTGCCGGTGAGCTCGTGATGGCGGCGCGCGTGCGCGAGCACCAGGTGCTGCACGATGAACTCGATGTCGATCATGCCGCCGCGGTCGTGCTTCAGGTCGAACGGCCCGCTCTTGTTCGGATGGCCTTCGGACATGCGCTTGCGCATGGCCAGCACTTCGGCAGCGAGCTTGTCGGCGTCCCGCTCCGCGGTCAGGATGTCGCGGCGCAAGGCGTCGAACACGGCCCCGATCGCCGCGTCGCCGGCGCAGAAGCGCGCGCGCGTGAGCGCCTGGTGCTCCCACAGCCAGGCCGACTCGAGCTGGTAGCGCCGGAACGCGGCCATCGAGGAGACGAGCAGTCCGGACTCGCCGTTCGGCCGCAGCCGCAGGTCGGTCTCGAAGAGGGTGCCCGAGGCGGTGGTGGACGCGAGCCAGGTGTTGATGCGCTGCGCGAGCCGCGCGTAGAGCTCGCCCGCGCTCTCGTGCGGATCGTCGTAGAGGAAGACGATGTCGAGGTCGCTCGCGTAGCCGAGCTCCTTTCCGCCCAGCTTGCCGTAGCCGATGATGGCGAAGCGCGGCGTCTCCACGTGCCGGTTGGGCACGCGCCTCCAGCACACCTCGAGCGTCACCGCGAGCACCAGGTCGGCGGCGAGCGAGAGATGGTCGGCGAGCCGCTCGACCGACAGCAGGCCGCCGAGGTCCTGCGCGAGCAGCCGGAACACCTGCGCGTGGTGGATTTCGCGCATGACGTCCATCTGCCGCTCGACGTCGCCCTCGTGCGCGGCCATCTCGCGGCGCAGCGTCGCGGTGAACTCGCTCCAGTCCGGCGCCTGCGTCATGAGCCGTGCGTCGAGCAGCTCGTCCAGCAGGATCGGATGGCGCGTCAGGTATTCCGCGGCCCAGCTCGACGAGCCGAGCAGCTCCACGACGCGTCCAAGCGCCTGCGGCTGCTCGACCAGCAGCGCGAGGTAGGCGGCGCGGCGGCTGACGGTCTCGAAGAAGTCGAGCGCGCGCGTCACCGTCGCATCCGGGCGCGCGGTGCGTGCGGCCTGTTCGAGCATCCGCGGCACCAGCGAATCGAGCCGCTCCCGGCTCTGCGCCGGCAGCCCCTGGTAGCGGCCGCCCGCACGGAAGCGCTGCAGCCGGTCGAGCAGCGTCGCCGCTTCCGGAAAGCCGCGCGCGGCGAGGATCGCGCGGCCCGCGTCGGCGTCGCAGCTGCCGAGCCAGACGGCGCCGAGGTCCTCGCAGTTCGGGGGCGCGGGTGCGCCGTCCACCGCCGCGCGCACGAACACGCCGCCGAAGTGGCGCGAGACGTTCGCGCGATGCGCGTCGAGCGCGACGCGGAAGGCGGGCCAGTCGGGGCAGCGCATGCTCGCGGCGATGCGCGCGCGATCGTCCTCGCCGCCGGGCAGGAGATGCGTCTGCGCGTCGTCGAGATACTGCAGCCGGTGCTCGACCTCGCGCAGGAAGACGTAGGCGTCGGCAAGCTCGCGCACCGCGGCAGGATCGAGCAGGCCGCGCTCGGCGAGCCGCGCGAGCACGTCGAGCGTCGGGCGCACCTGCAGCGAGCTGTCGCGCCCGCCGCGGATGAGCTGGTGCGCCTGTGCGATGAATTCGATCTCGCGGATGCCGCCCGGTCCGAGCTTGACGTGCTCGGCGAGGTCGCGCCGCACCACCTCCTGGCGGATCTGGGCGTGCAGCGCGCGCACCGCGCCGATCGTTCCGTAGTCGAGGTACTTGCGGTACACGAACGGACGCACCAGCCCGGCGAGCTCGCGGATGGCGCCCTCCGGGCCGCCGGCCACGACGCGTCCCTTGATCCAGGCGTAGCGCTCCCACTCCCGGCCCTGCGTGACAAAGTACTGCTCGAGCGCCTCGAAGCTCGACACCAGCGGGCCGGCGTCGCCCCACGGCCGCAGCCGCATGTCGACGCGGAAGACGCGGCCGTCGGGCGTCACCTCGTCCAGCAGCGCGATCAGGCGCCGGCCGACGCGCGCGAAGTACTCGTGATAGGAGAGGCCGCGCGGGCCGGGCAGGTCGCCTTCCTCCGGGTACACGAACACCAGGTCGATGTCGGAGGACACGTTGAGCTCGCGCCCGCCGAGCTTGCCCATCCCCACCACCAGCAGCGATTGCCCGCGCGCGCCGTCCGGCACCTGGCACTCGGCGTCGGCGCGGCGGTGCGCCTGCCCGAGCGCCGCGCCGATCGTGACCTCGGCGAGGTCGGTCATCGCGCCGGTCACCTCGGCCAGCGAGGCGGCGCCGGCGAGATCGCGCGCGAGCGTGCGCAGGAGCACGCGCGCGCGCAGCTCACGCAGCGCACGGCCGAGCGCCGCGTCCTCCGCATCCGGCGATACCGCGCTGGCGAGGAACGCGCGCATCGCGGCCGCACTCCACGCTTCCACGGCGTCGAGCTCGGCGGCGAGCGCGCCGTGGGCGGCCACCGCGCGCGCCGCGTAGCGGGACCATTGCAGGGGTTGAAGCGAGCGCATAACTCCTTGTCTTTAGTCGGGAAACGGGAGCAGGAAAACGGGGGTGCCGGGGCCGGAGGGAGTAGAATGCGAGGCTTCCAGTTTACGGCGCGCGGTCGAGCGGCGCGTGCCTCCCTCCATCCGCGCTCCGATGCACAGCGAGATCGACGTCCTCGAGCAGCAGCTGCCGCCCCGCGAGCGGCTGTGGTGGCGGCTCGCGCGCTACGCCGGGTGGACGCTGGTCGCGCTGTACTTCCTCGCCGCGCTCGGCGTGCTCGGGCTGCGCTTCATGGTGCTGCCCAACATCGGGCGCTACACCGAGACCATCGCGGCCGCCGCGACCCGCGCACTCGGCGAGAAGGTGGAGATCGGCGACGTCGCCGCGGAGTGGCTGGGGCTGCATCCGCGCCTCGAGCTGTCGCAGGTGCGCGTGATCGATCGCGCGGGCCGCGAGGCGCTGCGCCTGCCGTACGTGGGCGTCACCGTGGCGTGGCGCTCGGTGCTCTACGGGCGGCCGATCTTCCGCTCGCTCGTGGTGGACGGCGCGAACCTCGAAGTGCGACGCGACGCGCAGGGGCGCATCTTCGTCGCCGGCCTGGAGGTGAAGTCCGGCGGCGGCGATGGCCGGGGGCTCGCCGAGGCGGTGCTCGACATGCGCGAGCTCATCATCCGGGATGCCGGGGTGGTGTGGGCGGACGAATCGCGTCGCGCGCCCGACCTGCGCCTTTCCGACCTGCATTTCGTGCTGGAGAACGACGGCAGCCGCCACCGCTTCGCGCTGTCCGCCGATCCGCCCCGCGACCACGCGTCGCCGCTGGACGTGCGCGGCGAGCTGGTCGGGCGCAGGCTGGAGCAGCTCGATTCCTGGGATGGCCGCGTCTACGCCGCGTTCGACTTCATCGACCTCGCGGTGTGGAGCGCCTGGGTCGACCTGCCGCTGGAGATCGCCAACGGCCGCGGCGCGCTGCGCCTGTGGGCCACGCTGCGCGACTGGGAGCCGAAGGAGGCGCTCGCCGACGTGAGCCTCGCCGACGTGTCCATGCGCCTCGGCCGCGACCTGCCGCCGCTCGAGCTGAAGTGGGTGGAGGGGCGACTGGGCGGCCGTGCGGTGCTCGAAGGATTCGAGCTCCTGAACATCGGCCGCAAGCGCGAGGTCGCCTACGAGGCGTTCGGCACGCGCCTGGGTCTCGAGACCACCGGCGGCACGCGCTTCGAGCCCAGCACCTTCCAGGCGCGCTGGGAGCCCGCCGGCCGGGGGCCGCTGTCACAGGGGACGTTCAGCGCGAGCTCGGTGGACCTCGCGCCGCTCGCGCGCATCGGCGAGTCGGTGCCGCTGCCCGCCCACGTCCGGGAACTGCTCGCGAAGGCGGCGCCGGAAGGGCGCCTGGAGGACGTGCGCGTGAGCTGGACCGGCGCGGTCGACGCGCCCCGCACGTACGCGGCGCGCGCGCGCTTCGCGGGCCTCGGGATGCAGCCCTACGCGAACCTGCCGGGCTTCGCGCGGCTTGCCGGCACCATGGAGGTGAACGAGACGGGCGGCAGCATGGCCCTCGACGCGCGCGGCGTGGCGATCGACTATCCCGCGCTCTTCCTGCATCCGCGCCACGTGCTCGATTCGCTCGCCGGCCGGATCGCGTGGACGCTCGCGCCGGAACGCCTGGACGTGCGCCTGGAGCACGTGGCGCTGGACAACGCCGACGTCGCCGCGACCCTCTCCGGGACCTTCCACACGACGCCCGGGTCGCGCGGCCACGTCGACCTCACCGCGCGCGTGTCGCGGGCGGAGGGCGCCGCGGTGTGGCGCTACATGCCGGTGAACGCGCCGATGACCTCGAAGTGGCTGAAGCGCGGCCTCGTGTCCGCGCAGGGCACCGAGGGCAAGGTCCGCGTGAAGGGCGACCTGCGCGACTTCCCGTTCGACGATCCGAAGACCGGGGTGTTCGAGGTGAGCGCGCGCGTCGCGAACGGCGTGCTCGACTTCGAGGACGGCTGGCCGCGCATCACCGGCATCCAGGGCGAGTACGCGATGAACGGGCGCAGGCTGCAGGTGCGCGCCAGCCGCGCCGCTACGCTGGGCCTGCAGCTGCAGAAGGTGAGCGCGCTGATTCCCGATCTCTTCAGCGATCACCAGCACCGACTGCAGCTCGAGGGCGCGGCGGAGGGGCCGAGCGCGGAGTTCCTGCGCTACGTGGCCTCGAGCCCGGTGAACGCGCTCACCGACCGCGTGCTGGAAGGCTGGACCGCCACCGGCAACGGCCGGCTCACGCTGTCGTTCGACATGCCGATCGATCAGGTCGAGCAGACCAGGCTCAACGGCGCGTATCAGATCCTCGGCAACGGCATCGTGCCGGGCCTCGCGGAGATCGCGCTGACGCAGGTGAACGGCCGCGTGGAATTCAGCGAGTCGAGCGTGAACGCGCGCGGCATCACCGCCAACTGGCTCGGCGGCCCGGTGACCTTCGACGTGGCGACGCGTCCCGGCGGCACGTCGGTCACCGGACAGGGGCAGGTCAACGTGCCCGCGGCGCTCGCGCACTTCGGCGTGCCGCTCGCGAAGCGCTTCACCGGGACGAGCACGGTGCGGTTCGCGAGCACCGTGCGCGGCGGCCAGATGACGCACGTGGTGGAGTCCTCGCTGCAGGGCGTCGCGATCGACCTGCCGCCGCCGTTCGCCAAGTCGGCCGGCGAAGCGTGGCCGCTGCGCGTGGAGCGCAGCGCCGGCGCGGGCGGTTCGCAGCTCGTCGACGTGACCCTCGCCAAGCTCCTCGCGGCGCGGCTGCAGCTGCGCGGCGAGGGGCCGGCGATGACGGTGGAGCGCGCCGGCATCGGCGTCGGCGATCTCGGCGTGGCGCTGCCCGATCGCCCCGGCGTCTTCGTGTCGGCGAACCTCGGCACGATCGATCTCGACCGCTTCCTCGCGCTGCAGGGCGATGCCGGCAAGGGCGCGCCCTCGTTCCAGATCGCCGCGGTCTCGCTGCGGTCGCCCGAGGTCATCGTCGGCGGCAAGGTGTTCCACGACGTGCAGGCGCGCGCGCTGCAGACGCAGCCGGCGCGCTGGCAGATCGGCGTCAACGCACGCGAAGTCTCCGGCGACGTGAGCTATGCGAGCGACGGCAAGGGCGCGGTCGTGGCGAAGCTCAAGCACCTCGTGCATCCGGAGTCGCCGCCTGGCGCGTCGGATGCCGGCGGCGAGACCATCGAGAGCCTCCCGGCGATCGAGCTCACCGCGGAGCGCTACGTCTTCCACGAGCGCGAGCTCGGCCGACTGGAGGTGCGCGCCGTGAACGAGCGCCGCGGCTGGCGCGTCGATCGGCTGTCGCTCGTGTCGCCCGACTGCCGGTTCAGCGCCGACGGCCTGTGGCAGCCGCCCGCGCCGTCTTCGCCGCCGCGTACCTCGTTCGTGTTCGACATCGATGCGCCGGACGCCGGGAAGTGCCTGGCGCGCCTGGGCTACCCGGAAGCGGTGGTCGGCGGCACGGCGGAGCTGCGCGGCGAGGCGGAGTGGCGCGGTCCGGTCTATGCGATCCACTATCCCACGCTGGCCGGCAAGCTCTCCATCGAGGCGACCAAGGGGCAGTTCGTGAAGGTGCGGCCCGGCATCGGCAAGCTGCTCGGCGTGCTGTCGCTGCAGTCGCTGCCGCGGCGGATCACCCTCGACTTCCGCGACGTATTCAGCGAGGGCTTCGCGTTCGACAGCATCCGCGGCACCGCGCAGATCGCCGCCGGGGTGATGCGCACCGACAACCTCACCATGATCGGCCCTGCGGCGAACGTCGCGATGAAGGGCGAGGTGGACATCGCCCGCGAGACGCAGGACCTCACGGTGCGCGTCGTGCCCGTGGTCGGCGACAGCGTCGCCGCGGCCGCGGGGGTCGCGCTGCTCAATCCCATCATCGGCGCCGGCGCGCTCCTCGCCCAGCGCATTCTCAAGGATCCGATCGGCCAGATGTTCGCGTTCGAGTACCGCATCACCGGCGGCTGGGAGGATCCCCGGGTCGAGCGCCTCGCCGGGCGCGGGGCGCCGGAAGCGGAGGCGCCCAAATGAGCCACGCCTTCAAGGCCGCGGCGATCCAGATGGTCTCGACGCCGTCGGTGCGCGAGAACCTGGACACCGCCGCCGCCCTCGTCGCCGAGGCGGCCGCCGCCGGTGCCCGCCTCGTCGGGTTGCCGGAATACTTCTGCGTGATGGGCCTGCACGAGCGCGACAAGGTCGCGCTGCGCGAACCCTGGCGCGACGGGCCGATCCAGTCGTTCCTCGCCGAGACCGCCCGGCGCCACGGCGTCTGGCTGGTCGGCGGCACCGTCCCGCTCGTGTCGAACGATCCGGAGCGGGTGCGGAACACCAGCCTGGTGTTCGACGACCGCGGCGAATGCGTGGCGCGCTACGACAAGATCCACCTCTTCGGCCTCGACCTGGGCGCGGAGCGCTTCCAGGAATCGAACACCATCGAGCCCGGACGCGAGCCGGTCGCCGTCGCCACACCGTTCGGCCGGCTGGCACTGTCGGTGTGCTACGACCTGCGCTTCCCCGAGCTGTACCGCACGCTCGCGCCGATGGACATGATCGCGGTGCCCTCCGCGTTCACGGCCACCACCGGACGCGCGCACTGGGAGCCGCTGCTGCGGGCGCGCGCCATCGAGAATCTCGCCTGGGTGATCGCCCCGGCGCAGGGCGGCCTGCATCCGAACGGCCGGCGCACCCACGGCCACAGCATGATCGTCAACCCCTGGGGCGAGGTCGTCGCCGAGCGCGCCGCGGACCCGGGCGTTGTGATCGCCGAGATCGACCCCACCTTCACGCAACGCATGCGCGCCAGCCTGCCGGCGCTCACGCATCGCGTCCTGTAATCCCAATCAAGGACCTCCATGCTCCAGACCCAGGCTCCCGAATCCGTCCTGCTCGCCACCGCCGAGAACACGCTGCTCGCGCCGTACGACCTGGAGGCGTCGAAGCTCGCCTCGGTGTTCCGCGCCATCCGCACGCACGACGTGGATTACGCCGACCTGTACTTCCAGTACCTGCGCTCGGAAGGCTGGAGCCTCGAGGAGGGCATCGTCAAGGCGGGCAGCTTCAACATCGACCAGGGCGTCGGCGTGCGCGCGGTGTCGGGCGACAAGACCGCGTTCGCCTATTCCGACGAAATCAGCCTGCCGGCGCTGCAGGACGCGGCGGCCGCCACGCGCGCCATCGCGCGCGCGGGCCGCGACGCGCGGGTGCCGGCAGTGAAGCGCGGGACGATGCGCAGGCTCTACGACGGCCTCGACCCGACGCAGTCGCTGCCCGATGCCGAGAAGGTGAAGCTTCTCGAGCGCCTGGAGCGCATCGCCCGGGCGCGCGACCCGCGCGTCGTGCAGGTGATGGCGAGCCTCGCCTCGACGTACGAGGTGGTGCTGATCGCGCGCTCCGACGGGCTGATGGCGGCGGACGTGCGCCCGCTGGTGCGGCTCTCGCTGCAGGTGATCGCCGAGCAGAACGGCCGGCGCGAGCAGGGCAGCGCCGGCGGCGGCGGGCGCACCGACTACGCGTACTTCACCGACGCGCGGCTCGAGGAGTTCGCGACGAAGGCCGTGGACCAGGCGCTGGTGAACCTCGAGTCGCGTCCGGCGCCCGCGGGGACGATGACCGTGGTGCTCGGCCCGGGCTGGCCGGGCGTGCTGCTGCACGAGGCAATCGGCCACGGCCTGGAGGGCGACTTCAACCGCAAGGGCTCGAGTGCCTTCTCCGGACGCATCGGCCAGCGCGTCGCGTCGAAGGGCGTGACGGTGGTGGACGACGGCACGCTGCCCGGCCGCCGCGGCTCGCTGAACGTGGACGACGAAGGCAACCCGACGCAGTGCACGACGCTGATCGAGGACGGCATCCTGCGCGGCTACATCCAGGACGCGATGAACGCGCGCCTGATGAAGATGCCGGTCACCGGCAACGGCCGGCGCGAGTCGTACGCGCACATCGTCATGCCGCGCATGACCAACACTTACATGCTGAACGGCGACCGCGACCCGCGCGAGATCGTGGCGAGCGTCGACCGCGGACTGTACGCGGTCAACTTCGGCGGCGGGCAGGTGGACATCACGAACGGCAAGTTCGTGTTCTCCGCCTCCGAGGCATACATGATCGAGAACGGGAAGGTGACCTACCCGGTGAAGGGCGCGACCCTGATCGGCAACGGCCCCGATGCGCTGACGCGCGTCTCGATGATCGGCAACGACATGGCGCTGGACACCGGCGTCGGCACCTGCGGCAAGGAAGGCCAGTCGGTGCCGGTCGGCGTGGGCCAGCCGACGCTGCGCATCGACGGGCTGACGGTGGGCGGAACGGCGTAGCCGTCACGTGGCTACGCTGCCGGGGACGCCGCCCGCTCCACCCACGCGACGAGCTCGTCGAGCAGCCGCGCCACCGCGGTCTCGAAGGCGCGCACCGCGGCTTCGGCGTTGTCCGCACCGACCGGCGACTCCTGCGCGAAGGCGCGCCGCCCCAGCAACCTGCGTTCGTTGCGATCGGTCAGCTCGGCGGCGACTTCCATGCGCACGTGGCCGGGCGCGGGATCGTCGTCGTGATACAGCTCCGAGAGCATGCAGGCGAGCAGCAGCTCGCCGCGCACCCCCGCGGTGATGCTCGCGACCGACGCGAACGCGCCGCGCCGCTCCAGGCGCGACAGCAGCAGCGCGTCGAAGCGCTTGCCGGGCCGCTCGGTCCAGGCGGCGAACTGATAGTAGGCGCGCGTGCCCGGCATGCGGCTGAACACGATGCTCTGCGTATCGTAGAACGGGCTCGTGGCGGTCGGGGCGACGAGCAGCGTACGCGCCGAGCGCTGCGCCGCCGGCGTCACGTCCGCGGCATCGCGCAGGACGAAGTAGGTGGGCGCCGGCCGGTCGCCGCCGAACACCGTGCAGCCGGAGAGCCCGGCGAGCGCGAGCAGCGCCGCGCGCCGGTTCATCGCAGCCGCTCCCCGGGGCCGAGCTGGCCCTGAGCAGGACCGAGCAGCGCCGCGCGCGGATCGCGCAGCCGGTCCACCGTGCGCGCGAGGATCTCGGCGCTTTCGCGCAGCTCCTGCGCGGTGGCCTGGAACTCCAGCGTCCCGATGTCCGCGGCGTCGCCGAACCGGCGCGCGGCGATGGTCGTTTCGCGCTCGAGCCGTTCGACCGCGCGCGAGACGTCGCGCAGCGTCGCCTCGACCTGCACGACCGCGGGACTCGTGTCGCGCTGCACCCGGGCGACGGTCTCGCCGATCGACCGGCTCGCATTCGCGATCTCGATCGCCGCGCGGTTCATGCTGGCCAGCGTGCCGTCCACGCGATCCATGCGCGACGCGAGCGCCCCGGAGAGGTCGCGCAGGTTGGCGAGCGTCTGCGCGAGCGCGGCGCGGTTCTCCGCGGACAGCACCGCGTTGAGGTTGTCGAGCGCGATCACGCCCGAACCGGCAAGGCGGTTGGCCGCGTTGGCGAGCTGGTCGATGTTCGACTGGCCCTCGGGGATGATCGGATGGCGCTCGCCCGTGGCGATCGCGGTGAGCGGCGGCCCCGGCTGTCCGGGGGTCACCAGGCTGATGCGGGCGAGCCCGGTCACGAGGTTGCGCTGGACGATCGCGGTGGTGTTCTGGCTCACCGGCGTGTTGCGGTCCACCCGTACCGTCACCTCGACGCGGTTGATGTTCTCCTGGTCGATCTCGTAGCCCTCGACGCGCCCGACCTTGATGCCGCGCATGGTGACGTCGCCGCCCACCTGCAGGCCGTCGAGCGACTGCCGCTGGAAGTAGATGGTGTAGAAGCGGAAGTCGGCGCGGTTGCCGGTGCTGGACAGCCACAGCACCGCGGCGACGGTCGCCGCCGTGAGGCCGAGGAGGACTGCGCCGACGAGGGTGTAACGGGCTTCGGATTCCATGTCTTGCCTACGTGTTGACCGTGCGCCGCACCGAGAAGTATGACCGGATCCAGGCATCGTCGACGTTCACGACCTCGCCCACCGGGCCGTCTGCGATCACCGTGCCGCGGGCGAGCACGATCACCCGGTCCGCGATGCCGAGCAGCGTGTCGAGATCGTGCGTGACGACGAAGACGGTGAGGCCGAGATCGTCGCACAGGAAGCGCAGGAGCTTGTCGAAGGCCCGCGCCGTGATCGGATCGAGCCCGGAGGTCGGCTCGTCGAGGAACAGCACCTCCGGCTCCAGGGCGAGCGCGCGCGCGATCGCGGCGCGCTTGCGCATGCCGCCAGAGAGCTCGCTCGGCATCTTGCCCGCGGCATCGGGCGGCAGTCCGGCGAGGGCGATGCGCAGCCGCACGAGCGGGTCCAGCAGCCGGGCCGGCACGCGGGCATGCTCGATGAGCGGCGTGGCGACGTTCTGCGCGACCGTCAGCGACGAGAACAGCGCCCCGTCCTGGAACATCATCCCGAAGCGCCGGCGCAGCGTGGCCAGGGCGTCGGCGTCCGCGCTCCACACGTCGGTCCCCAGCAGCTTCACGCGCCCCCCGGTCGGCCGCAGCAGCCCGATGATCTCGCGCAGCAGCACCGACTTGCCCGTCCCGCTGCCGCCGATCAGCGCCACGACCTGCGGCCGGTCCACGACGAACGACACGCCGTCGTGGATGGTCTGCGCGCCGAAGCGCGTGACGATGCCCTCAACTTCGAGAATGCTCCCCTTCGTTCTCTCCCCCTCCCGTGGTGGGAGGGGGCCGGGGGGAGGGGGCGTCGTTGAGTTATCCCCTGGGGGAGGGGACGAGTGCGTCCCCTCCCCCTCCCGTGGTGGGAGGGGGCCGGGGGGAGGGGGCGTCGCTGGAAGCGCCGTCATCGTGTCTACAACCCCAGCTCCTGGAGGACCACGGCGAACAGCGCATCGAGGACGATGACGGCGACGATGGCCTGGACCACGGTGGAGGTCGTGCTGATGCCGATCGCCCGCGTGTCGCGGCTGACCGCCATGCCCATGCGGCAGGCGATCACGGCGATGAACAGCGCGAATACCGGCGCCTTCGCCAGGCCGATGATGAAGTGGCGGGGCGCGAGCGCGACGTGCAGCCGCTCCATGAACGTGGTCGGCGTCACGTCCAGCATGGCGTCGGCCACGACCATCGCACCGCCGATCGACGCCACGTCGCCGACGAAGGTGAGGAGCGGCATGGCGACCATGAGCGCCACGATGCGCGGCAGCACCAGCACGGCCATCGGCGAGAGACCGAGGGTGCGGATGGCATCGGTCTCCTCGGTGAGCTTCATCGTCCCGAGCTGCGCGGTGAAGGCGGCGCCCGAGCGCCCGGCGATGATCACCGCGACCAGCATCGGCGCCAGCTCGCGGGTCATGCCGATGCTCACGCCGTCGACCACGAAAATGTTGGCGCCGTACTTCTCCGCCTGCATGCCCATGAGATAGGCGAACACGATGCCGATCAGCGCGCTGACGAGCGCCACCACCGGAATCGCGTTCAGGCACACCTGCTCGAACTGCGCGGTGATCTCCTTGATGCGCAGGCGATGCGGCGCGAGCAGCGCGCCGAAGAGGGCGGCGACCGATTGACCGAGGAAGTTGACGTGGCCGACCAGCACGCGGAACACCTGTTCCGCGGCATGGCCGATGTTCGCCAGCCAGCCGCGTGCGCGCAGCACCGGGGCGCTACCGACTTCGCCGAGCCGGCCGCGCACCACCTCGAACACGCGGGCGTGGCTGCCGGAGAAGCCCTCCAGCGGCACCCGCGCCGGATCGACGCCGGAGCGGCCCAGGTGCAGGGCCAGCGCCAGCGCGGCCGCCGTGTCGAAGGCATCGAGCGATGCTCCGTCCAGACGGACGCCGGCGGGCAGGGCGGGAAGCGCGGCGAGCGCCGCATCGAGGCGGTCGAGGCGCTCCAGTTGCCAGTCGCCGGTGAGGCGCAGGAGTGGAACGTCGGAGGCGGTGTCGAGCAGACAGAGCGGGCCGTCGGCCATTCTTGCTCAGGAATTGTCACGCTGCGAGGGGCCCCAGCCCCTCGTGCTCCCCGGAATCAGCGCAACCGCCGTGCGATTCGCAGTGGTCGTCGCCGCCGGCAAGACTAGCACAGGCCGGCCGCTACTCCTCCTCGGCCTGCTTGCGCGTCGCGCGATACTCGGCGACGAGCTTCTGCGCGAGCGGCGGCGGCACCGGATCGTAGTGCGCGAGCTGCATGGAATAGGTGCCCTGGCCGCCGGTGAGCGACTTCAGCCGCGAGGCATAGCCCTCGAGCTCCGACAGCGGCACCAGCGCTTCGATGGCCGCGGTGTTCGCCGAGGGCGACTGGGTGCCGGTGATCTGGCCGCGGCGGCCCGAGAGATCGCCGCTGATGTCGCCCACCGCATCCGACGGGCACAGCACCTCCACGCGCACCACCGGCTCGAGCAGGATCGGGCGCGCCTTGTCGACCGCATCGAGGAACGCCTTGCGCCCGGCCGCGGTGAAGGCCACTTCCTTCGAGTCCACCGGGTGATGCTTGCCGTCGTAAACGACCACGCGCACGTCCTGCATCGGGTATCCGGCGAGCGGACCGTGCGTGAGCACGTGCTCGACGCCCTTCTGCACCGCGGGGATGAACTGCGACGGAATCGCGCCGCCCTTCACCTCGTCGTCGAAGCGGAAGCCCGCGCCGCGCTCGAGCGGCGCGACGCGCAGGTGCACCTCGCCGAACTGTCCGGCGCCGCCGGTCTGCTTCTTGTGGCGGTGATGGCCTTCCGCCGGCGCGGTGATGGTCTCGCGATAGGGAATGCGCGGCGGCCGCGTCTCCACCTCGAGCTTGAACTGCGTCGCCATGCGCTCCAGCACCGAGCGCAGGTGCAGCTCGCCGAGACCGCGCACCACCGTCTCGTTTTGGTTCGGATCGTGGTCGATCGCCAGCGTGGGATCCTCTGCGGCCAGCTTCGCGAGCACCTCGGAGATGCGACTCTCGTCGCCGCGGCGCTTCGGCTCCACGGCGAGGCCGAACATGGGCGTGGGGAACGCGAGGGGCCGCATGTGGATGCGGTCCTCGTCGTGCGAGTCGTGCAGCACGCTGTCGAAGGCGATCTCGTCCACCTTCGCGACCGCGCCGATGTCGCCGGGCACGAGCTGCGGCACTTCCACCATCTGCTTGCCCTGGAGCATGTGGAGGTGCGCCGCCTTGAACGGCTTGCGGCCGTCGCCGACGTAGAGCTGCGCATCCTTGCGCAGCGTCCCCTGGTGCACCCGGAAGATGCCGAGCTTGCCGACGAACGGGTCCATGACGACCTTGAAGACGTGCGCGAGCACGTGCTTTGCCGGGTCGGGCTCGGACCGGAACGGCTCCTCCGACCCGTCGCGGAAGAACAGGGGCGGGTTGCCTTCCGCCGGATTGGGCAGCAGCCGGTCGAACAGTTCGAGGAGCTGCGGCACGCCGGCGCCGTTGCGCGCCGAGACGAAGCACACCGGCACGAGGTGCCCCTCGCGCAGCGCCTGCTCGAAGGGGGCGTGCAGGCTTTCCGGCGCCGCGTCGCCCTGCTCGAGATACGCGTTCATCACCGCCTCGTCCACTTCCACGACCTGGTCGATGAGCGCGCGGTGCGCCTCGGCCACGGAGGAGAAATCGGCGTCGCCGCGCGGATTGAAGAAGCAGTCCACGACGCGCGTGCCGTTGCCCGCGGGCAGGTTGATCGGCAGCACCTCGGACCCGAAGGTCTCGCGCAGCTGCGCGAGGAGTCCGGGCAGGTCGACGTTCTCCGCGTCGATCTTGTTCACGACGAGGATGCGGCAGAGCTTGCGCTCCGCCGCCCACTGCATCATCCGCGTGGTGATCATCTCGATCCCGAGCTGGGCGTTGACCACCACGGCGGCGGTCTCCACCGCGTCCAGCGCCTCGATCGACTGGCCGATGAAGTCCGGGAAGCCCGGTGTGTCGAGCAGGTGCACGCGCGTCCCGTTGGTTTCCAGGTGCAGCACCGAGGTGCGCAGGGAGTGCTGCCAGGTCTTCTCCAGCGGATCGTGATCGCTCGTGGTGGTGCCGCGCTCCACCGTTCCCGGCGTGCGGATGGCCCCGGCCGCGGCGAGCAGGGCTTCGGCGAGCGTGGTCTTGCCCGCCCCGCCGTGCCCGAGCAGGGCGACGGTGCGAAGGCGGGCGGTGTCGAACTCGGGCATGTCGGCTCCTCTTGCGCGCGTGGTTTTGCGACCATGCTAAGTATGCGCCCGGGGGCCGGAGTTGATCCGCGTCAGTTGATCGGCCACGGGGTGCATTGCGGCGTGGGCTGAGGAGGCCGATCCGAAGGGACGTGAGCTCGCCTCCTAACGGCTTTGACTGTGTGTTGCTGCGCGAGGCGGACGGCCGCCCCGCTCGCGCCGATCAGGCCGTTCGAAGTCGGCGGGCCCACGCCCCTTCGACTCGACCCGTACGTCCGCGGGCGCGTAATGGACACCGGCGCGAGTACGCGACGCGGCTCGGTGCTGCGGTCGGCTTATTCAGCCCGTCCACCGGCGACCGGTTGCCGAGTCGAAGGGGCCCGGGGTCGCCGACTTGTAGCGGCCCGTTCGCTTGCCAGCGAGGCGGCGGTCCGCCTCGCGTGCAAGCACAATTGGAGACGCTAGGAGGGGATACCGGGCCCTTCGGATCGGCCCCGCTGGACTTCGAGCGCCCTGACGTACCGCCGGACCAGACGAAGCGCGGCCGATCCGAAGGGACGCGAGCCCGGCTCCTAACGGCTTTGACTGTGTGTTGCTGCGCGAGGCGGACCGCCGCCTCGCTCGCGCCGATCTGGCCGTTCGAAGTCGCCGGGCCCGCGCCCCTTCGACTCGGCGCGAACGTCCGCGGGCGCGTGATGGACACCGACGCCAGTGCGCGGCGCGGCTTGGTGCTGCGGCCGGGTTCTTCAGACCGTCCACCGGCGACCGGTTGCCGAGTCGGAGGGGCCCGGGGTCACCGACTTGTAGCGGCCCGTTCGCTTGCCAGCGAGGCGGCGGTCCGCCTCGCGCGCAAGCACAATTGGAGACGCTAGGAGGGGACACCGGGCCCCTTCGGATCGGCCCCGCTAGATTTCAATCGCCCGGAAGTAGCGTGCTCATGGAGTCCGTCGGACCAGACGCGGCGAGGCCGATCCGAAGGGACGCGAGCCCGGCTCCTAACGGCTTTGACTGTGTGGTTCTGCGCGAGGCGGACCGCCGCCTCGCTCGTACCGATCTGGCCGTTCGAAGTCGCCGGGCCCCCGCCCCTTCGACTCGGCGCAGACGTCCGCGGGCGCGCGGTGGACACCCACGCCATGTCGTGGGCGATCTGCCTCAACGACGGTTTCTTCAGGCCGTCCAGCGGTGACTGCCTGCCGAGTCGAAGGGGCGCGGGCAACTCGAACTACTGGAGCATGAACGTCTCGTACTCCAGCGTGTAGAGCTTGGACTCCATCAGCCGCATCGCGACCACCACGGTCACGAGCAGGGAGAGCGCGAAGCCGTAGCCGTAGAACGCGGCACCCAGCCACAGCGAGAGGCCGGTGAGCACGACGTTGCTCGACAGGAACACGGTGCAGACGACGACGACCGTGCCGCGCTTGTCGAGGTAGTAGAACACGGTGAGCAGGCCGAGCAGCACCACCTGCAGGCCCGCGGCCACGACGTTCACGTACAGCAGGGGCAGGTAGAGCTGCGAGATGCCGAGCGCCGGGAGCAGCATCGGGCCGGTCGCGAACACCACCAGCACCGCGATGCCCTGGATCTTCACGATCTCCGCCAGGCCCTGCCGGATGCTGAACACCATCTCCTCGCGCATCTCGTCGATGGTGTCGAGCGACCCGCCCTGGCGCACCGCGTCGTAGAACTTCTGGAAGTACTCGGCGAAGTCGGTCTCGATGCGCACCAGGAACACGGCCATGCCGGGGATGATGGCGAGGTACGCGAGGAAGATCGGCAGGTCGTAGATGAGCGACGCGCGCAGCGGCCCGATGATCTGCTGGCTCGTGCCGGGGTTGTACCAGAACATGAGCTTGTCCACCCACACGGCGAAGTGGAAGAGGAAGCCGGAGACCATCAGCGAGGCGTACATGGCGCCCCGCTGCATGAACTGGAACGACACCAGCGTCTCGGACGGGTAGCTCCGCAGCACCAGCGTGATCATCCCGGTGAGCAGCACGAAGTGGCCGATGA
>CAZKHE010000095.1:0-17579 GCA_964552535.1 uncultured Enterobacteriaceae bacterium
GAGTGAGCGGGTCCGTTCGCGAGAACGGGCCCGGGAACGAGGACGGAGCCGTTCGCAAGAGCGGCGCGGCACGGGATCAGGCAAGGGTGAAATGGTGAGGTAAGAGCTCACCACGGGCGTGGCGACACGTTCCGTCGGCAAACCCCACCCGGAGCAACACCAAATAGGCGGACCGTCGGCCGCGCAAGCGGCCGTGTAGTGCTGCTCGCACCAGGTCCGCGGGTAGGTGGCTGGAGCCGCGGGGCAACCCGCGGCCTAGAGGAATGACCGTCCTCGACAGAACCCGGCTTACAGGCCTGCTTCACCTTCACTTCGGCCTTGCGCTTCGCCGCGCGAGGGTCTACAAAGGAATCGCGCGGTACGGCACCCCAGTCGTGGTCCGCATCGCGGCGACAGGAGCAGCGCGCTCCGTCTACGCCGCTCGCGCGGCGCACGCGACGTTCTTCGGGCCCTTCCGAGCGTCGCAAGGTCCGGCCTCGGGCCGGCCGACGCCCCCTGCGAAGGGGGCGTTCTCTTTTCGGGGCCGCGCGCGGGCCGGTCAGCGCCGCCGGCCGGCGCGGAACTGCGTGACGTCGTCGTAGTACGCCGGATCTTCGTTCGCCGGCCACCATCCCGGAATGCCAAGCACCGGCAGCGGTGCGAGCGCGCGCGTGCTCGCCAGCGTTTCGGCCGAGCCGAGCCGGGCGGCGAGCGCGGCGTCGAGCGCGTGCATCCATTCGGCCGGTGGCGCGGCCAGCCCCTCGGGCGCCAGCTCGATGACGATCACCTTCGCCGTGAGGCCGTGGAAGGGTGCGAGCAGCTTCTCGTGCAGCGCGTGGCCGAAGCCGAGGAAGCGCGTGCGACGGACGACGTCGGCCCGGCGCGCGACGAAGAGTTCGCGCCAGCGAAAGTCGCGCAGCAGCGCCCCGAGCGAGGGGTCGGCGGTCGCCATCAGGAGACCGTCTTCGTCGAAGAGCGTGAGCACGTCGCGCGCCGTGCCGCGCCGGGCATCGATGCGTCGGTGCTCGCCGTGCAGCCGGTTGAGCGCCGCCTTCGCCCGAGGGAACGCGAGCCACGCCAGCGCGTTGAAGAGGTCGTGCCGGCTGGACGCGCGCGTCGGCACCTCGCCGGTTGCCGCGATGCGCGTCTCGTAGTCGCCGGGGCCGTCGGCGGACACGAAGCGCACCGGGCGGCCGTCCGCAGTGCCGACGGCGCGTGCGGCGGCGAGTGCCGAGAGCTCGTCCAGCGTCGGCGCCCGATCCGCCGGCAGCAGCGGAAGGATTGCGTGCAGCCCGGCGAACCGCGGCGACGCGACGAGCGCGTCGCGGTCCCAGGCGGGCGTCACCGCGGGGCGGTCAGGCGCCAGGCGAGCGGTTCGCCGCCGCTAAGCGGCACGATTCGATCGGCACCGAAGGCGACCTCCTCCGGCACCGTCCACGTCTCGCGCGTCAGCGTCACCTTGCCGGGGTTGCGCGGCAGCCGATAGAAATCCGCGCCGTGGAAGCTCGCGAAGCCCTCGAGCCTGTCGAGCGCACCGGCGGCCTCGAACGCCTCCGCGTAGAGCTCCAGCGCGCTCATCGCCGAGAAGCAGCCCGCGCAGCCGCAGGCGTGCTCCTTGAGGTGCTTCGCGTGCGGCGCGCTGTCGGTGCCGAGGAAGAACTTCGGGCTGCCGCTCGTGGCCGCCTCCACCAGCGCCTCGCGATGCTCCTCGCGCTTCAGCACCGGCAGGCAGTAGTAGTGCGGCCGGATGCCGCCCTGGAAGATGGCGTTGCGGTTGTAGAGCAGGTGCTGCGGCGTGATGGTCGCGCCGACGTTCGGCCCCGCGTCGCGCACGAACGCGGCCGCCTCGCGCGTGGTGATGTGCTCGAACACGACGCGCAGCTCCGGCAGGCGTCGCGTGACCTCGGCCAGCACGGTGTCGATGAAGACCTTCTCGCGATCGAACACGTCCACGCCGTGCGTCGTCACCTCGCCGTGCATGAGCAGCGGGACGCCGTGCGCGGCCATCGCCTCCAGGGCCGGCCACGTGCGGTCGATGCGCGTGACCCCGGAGTCGGAATTGGTGGTCGCACCCGCGGGGTAGTACTTCACCGCGTGGACGAAGCCCGACGCCCTGGCCGCCGCGATCTCGGCCGGCGAGGTGTTGTCGGTGAGATACAGCGTCATCAGCGGCTCGAACGACGCCCTCGCGGGCAGCGCCGCGAGAATTCGCTCGCGGTACGCGCGCGCCATCGCTACCGTCGTGACCGGGGGCTTGAGGTTCGGCATCACGATCGCGCGCGCGAACTGCCGGACGGTGTACGGCAGGACGGCAGCGAGCGCGGGGCCGTCGCGCAGGTGGAGGTGCCAGTCGTCGGGGGTGGTGAGCGTGAGCGTGTTCAAGCGGGGTCCCGGGTCCATTGCAGGGCGAGATCGTACAACGCGTTGCGCTTGCCCCCGGTGATCGCGGCGGCGAGCTGCACCGCCTGCTTGAGCGGCAGTTCGGCGAGCAGCAGCCGCAGCACGCGCGCCTCTTCCTCCGCCGCCGCATCGGGCGCAGCGGCGGGCGGGGCCGCCACGAGCACGAACTCGCCGCGCTGGCGGTTCGCGTCCGCTTCCAGCCAGGCGCGCGCGTCGCCCAGCGCGCAGGCGTGCGTCTGCTCGTGAAGCTTGGTGAGTTCGCGGGCGATGAGCAGCCGACGTTCGGGACCCAGCACGTCGGCGAGATCGGCGACGCACTCGAGGATGCGATGCGGAGCCTCGTAGCACACCAGCGCGTGCGGGAAGGTGCGCCACCCCGCCAGGGCAGCGCGCCGGGCGGCCGGCTTCGCCGGCAGGAAGCCGAGGAAGGCAAACGGCCCGGCCACGCCGGCCACCGAGAGCGCCGCGGTCAGCGCGCTCGGTCCGGGAATGGGGATCACCTCGAAGCCCGCCTCGCGCACGGCGGCGACGGCGAGCGCACCCGGATCGGAGATCGCCGGCGTCCCCGCGTCGCTCACCAGTGCGGCGTCCGCACCGGTGCGCAGGTGCGCGATCAGGGCATCGGCCGCCTCGCGCTCGTTGTGCTCGTGCAGGGCGCGCAGCCTGGCGCGGATGCCATGCGCGGCGAGCAGGTGCTGCGTCGTGCGCGTGTCCTCGGCGAAGACCACGGGGACGGTGCGCAGCGTTTCGAGGGCGCGAGCCGACACGTCAGCCAGATTACCGATCGGGGTGGCCACTACATATAATCGGCCTTCCCTCCGGACGTCTTCCTCATGCGTCGTCATCGCTGGTGGTCCGCTCCGCTCGCGCTCCTGCTCGCGGCGAGTCTCTCATACTGCGCCGCGCCGCCCGAACGGCGCGCCCCGGTGCAGTCGCCCGCGCCGCCGGCGCAGCCGGCACCGGCGACGCCGGCCCCCTCCACTCCGCCGGTGACGGTGACGCCGGTGCCGCCGATCGCGCCGCCGGTCGCCGCGGGCGAGCCCGCGCCTGCGCCGTCGCCGGGCTCAGCGGCCCCGCAACCGTCGGCGACGGCGGCCCCGATCACGCTGCTGCTGCCGCTCGACTCGCCCGATTTCCGCATCGCCGCGGAAGCGGTGCGCCAGGGCTTCTTCGCCGCGCACATCGCCACGGCCTCCCGCACCCCCGTGGACGTACGGCCCACCGACGGCTCGGTGGAGCGCATCGTGCAGGAGTACGGTGCGGCGATCGCAGCCGGGACGCGGGTGGTGGTTGGCCCGCTCACGCGATCGGGCGTCTCCGCGGTCGCGACCGCCGGGCACGGCGAAGCGGCCGTGCTCGCGCTCAATCAGCCCGAGACGACGATGCCGCTGCCGCCGCGCTTCTACACCTTCGGCCTCGCCATCGAGTCGGAAAGCCGCGCGGCGGCGCGCGCGGCCTTCGAGCAGGGCTTGCGGACGGCCGCCGTGCTCTCCAGCGGGACGCCGCTGGCGCGCCGCAGCCGCGACGCGTTCGTCGACGAATGGCAGGCCCTGGGCGGCCGCGTTGCAACGTCCCAGGAGGCGACGGTGCCGAGCGGGTACGGCGCGCTGCGCGCGCCGCTGGCGCAGGCCTCCTACGACGCAGCGTTCCTGGCGGCGGAGGCGAACGCAGCGCGCTTGCTGCGCCCCTATCTGCGCACCGGGGTGCCGGTGTTCGCGACCTCGCAGATCAACGACGGCCGCAGCGACCCGATCGCCAACCTCGACATGAACGGCGTGCGCTTCACCGACATGCCGTGGATGGTGCAGGCCGCGCATCCCGCGGTGGTGGGCTTCCCCCGTCCCCAGGGCATGCCCCCCGATCTCGAGCGCTTCTACGCGCTGGGGATCGACGCGCAGCGCATCGCGGCGCAGCTCGCCGACGGCCGCACCGGCTTTACCTTCGACGGCGTCACCGGTCGCATCGCGGTGCGCGCCGGCGGCACGGTCGAGCGCACGCCGGTGATCGCCACGTTCCGCGACGGCGCGCCCGCCGGCGAATGACCGCGACGCGGACGCCGAAGCAGCGGGCCGGCGACCGCGCCGAGGCGATCGCCGCCGCGTACCTCGCAGGCCGCGGCGTGCGCACCGTCGCGCGCAACTATCGCTGCCGGCTCGGGGAGATCGACCTCGTGTGCGAGGACGCGGACGCGCTGGTGTTCGTCGAAGTGCGGCTGCGGCGCAGCGCCGGCTACGGCGGCGCTGCCGCGAGCATCGACTTCCGCAAGCAGCAGCGCATCGTTGCCGCCGCCCGACACTACCTCTCGATGCACGCGCACCGCGGCGGGGACCGGCCGTGCCGCTTCGACGCCGTGCTGCTCGACGGGCTGGACGACGCGCGGGTGGAGTGGATCAGGAATGCGTTCGCGGCCTAGCGTGCACGCCCTGGTCGCAGTGCTCGCGCTCGGCGCCGTGGCCGTGCCGGGTGCCGCGCAGCCGGCCGGCGCCGAGGTCAGGTTCCTGGTGCAGCGCTCGCCGCTCGCCGGCTTTCGGCATCATGAGGCGGCTGCCGCGTGGAACGACCTCAAGATCGGCGACCGCCTCGACCTCGTCCGCGAGCCGTCGAATCCGCACGACGCGAACGCCGTCCGCGTCGAGTGGCGCGGACGCATGCTCGGCTACGTCCCGCGCGCGCAGAATCCGGCGCTCGCCTGGGCAATGGATCGCGGCGAGCCGGTGACCGCCCGCATCGCGGCGCTGCGCGTCGCGGGCAACGGGCGCAAGCTCGTGGAGTTCGAGGTGTTCCTCGACTGAGCGCGCCGGCACTGCCGTCGCCGCTGCACGACGCACGCTCCACGGCCGTCCCGCGGGTGGCGCTGCTACAATCGCGCCACGTCGCACCGCGCGCGAGCGCGGCGCGTCCTCGAGCCCGCCCCATGTCCATCGACCTTCCCCGCCGCATCGCCGGTCATTTCAACGACAGCGCGCAGACCAAGCTCGCCGCTGCAGCCGCGCTCGCCGAGCCGATCGCGCGCGCGACCGAATTGATGGTGGAGCGGCTGCTGGCGAACGGCAAGATCCTCGCGTGCGGCAACGGCGGATCGGCGGCGGACTCGCAGCACTTCGCCGCCGAGCTGCTCAACCGCTTCGAGCGCGAGCGTCCGGGCCTCGCGGCGATGGCGCTCACGACGGACACCTCCACGCTCACGTCGATCGCCAACGATTACGACTACGAGCAGGTGTTCTCCAAGCAGGTACTTGCGCTCGGGCAGCCGGGCGACGTGCTGCTCGGCATCTCCACCAGCGGCAACTCGCCGAACGTGCTCGCCGCGGTGCGGGCCGCCCACGAGCGCGACATGCGGGTCGTCGCCCTCACCGGGCGCGGCGGCGGCGACGTCGGCCGTGCCCTGCGGCCACAGGACGTCCACCTGTGCGTGCCGCACGAGCGCACGGCACGCATCCAGGAGGTGCACCTCCTGGTGCTGCATTGCCTGTGCGACGGCATCGACACCCTTCTCCTCGGAACGGAATGAACCCCAAACTCGCCCTCGCCGCGGCCCTCGCCGCCGCCTCCATCGCCATCTCCGGGTGCGCGGCCCTCGCCGTCGGCGGCGTCGCCACCGGCGTCGCGGTCGCCAGCGACCGCCGCCTCACCGACGTCATCGGCACCGACGAGCGCATCGAGATCCAGGCCGGCCGCGCGCTGTCGCAGAAGTTCGGCGACGGGCCGCACATCAACGTCACGAGCTTCAACAAGCAGGTGCTGCTCACCGGCGAGGTGCGCAACGAGCAGATGAAGGCCGACGCCGAGATGATCGTGCTGAGGCTGCCCGACGTGCGCTCGGTGTACAACGAACTGGTGATCGGGCCGAACTCGACGCTGCCCAACCGCTCCAACGACGCCTACATCACCAGCGAGGTGAAGGCGCGCATGACCGCGGCCGGCAAGTTCAATCCGCTGCACGTGAAGGTCGTGACCGAGGCGAACACGGTGTTCCTCATGGGGCTCGTCACCCGCCAGGAAGGCCAGGATGCGGCAGAGATCGCGCGCAACGCCAACGGCGTGCGCCGCGTCGTGCGCATCTTCGAGTACATCGTCGCGCCCCCGCCGGCCGAGAAGAAGTCCTGAAACGCCGCTCAGGGCGTGCGCAGGCGCGCCTTGAGCATGCGCATGAACGCGCCGAGCACCGGGATGCGCTCATAGAGCTCGCCGGCCGCGTCCCAGTAGTCGCGGTGGAAGACGATCCGGCCGTCCATCCCGAAGCGCAGGTGCGTGAGTCCCTGCACCAGTTCGGTCCGCGTGCGGCCGCGCATCCCGAAGGTGAAGTCCCAGGCGAGCACGGTGCCGTCCTCGCCGCGCCAGCGCTGCGTGACGCGAAAGCGCGGCGCCTCGACCTGTTCGAACATGTGCGCGTAGATCCGCTCGATCGCCGCGGCGGAGTGCACCTCGTTGAACGGATCCCGGAAGTACGCGTCGTTGGCGTAGTAGCGCGGGACCTCGCGCGTCGTCTCGCGCGTCAGCGACTCGAGCCAGCGGATCATGTCGTCGAGGGTCGGGCGGGCGTCCATCACAGTCCCGTGAACCGGCGCACCGCCGGAAAGTACGCGGCGTACGGCAGCTTCTGCAGCATCTTCAGGAAGCCGGTGAAGCGCTTCGGGAAGTGGATCTCGAACTCGCCGCGCTCGATGCCCGCCACGATCTCGCGCGCGGCCGCCTCGCTCTTGATGAGGGCCGGCATGCGGAAGTCGTTCTGCGCCGTCATCGGCGTCTCCACGAAACCGGGATTGACGATGTACACCGCGATGCCCTTCGGCGAAAGGTCCAGGTAGAGCGTCTCGGCGAGATTGATGAGCGCGGCCTTCGTGGCGCCGTACACGAGGCTCTTGGGCAGGCCGCGATAGCCGGCGACACTGGACACGATCCCCACGCCGCCCTCGCCGCGCTTCACGAGCTCCGGCAGCACCGCGGCGAGGCCGTTGTACACCCCCATGAGGTTCGCCTCGACCTGCTTCCG
The DNA here is from genome assembly GCA_964552535.1 of uncultured Enterobacteriaceae bacterium. Taxonomy (GTDB): domain Bacteria; phylum Pseudomonadota; class Gammaproteobacteria; order Burkholderiales; family SG8-39; genus CAZKHE01. Next base: position 7,373 of record CAZKHE010000095.1, read on the forward strand.
CGCGACCTCCACCGTGAGTTCCCATGCGCGCACCGGCACGTACATGCCGGCGACGAAGAGCGTGAGATCGACGCCGCCGAAGGTCCGGACGAGCTTCGCGTGCGCCTTCGCCACGCCGGGGGCGTCCGTGATGTCGAGCGGCAGTGCGATGGCGCCGGGGAGTGTCGCGACGAGCTCGTCGAGCGCCGCGGCGTTGCGCGCCGACACGGCCACGCGCGCACCCTTCGACGCGAGCAGTCGCGCCGCGTCCGCGCCGATGCCGCTCGAGGCGCCGACGATCCAGACGCGCCGCCCGGTCCAGTCGCGGATGCGCGGGTTGAGGCTCATCGCTTGCGGAAGGCGATCGTGATCTCGGCGAAGCGGATGCCGAACTTGTTGATGGTGGAGCGGTTCAGCATGGTGCGCTCGTCCACGAGATACATCCAGTCGTCGATGTCCACTTTCCAGCCGCCCTGGTCCGCGGGGAGTTGCAGCACGTAGCGCCACTGCAGCGCATTGCCCGCGGCGACGCCCGAGGCTTCGCCGACGACGTCGCCGGCGGTCCCGGTATAGCGTCCGCCGCCGTGCTTGGTGACCTTCCAGATGCGCTTCTCCTTCGTGCCGTCGGACCAGTCGAAGGTCTCGTCCAGCGTGCCGACGTTGCCGTCCCAGGTGCAGTCGATGCGGACGTAGAAGCGGCGCAGGACCTTGCCGGAGCGGTCCTGCACCATGCCCCAGCCGTCGACGGTCCCGGTGAAGTAGCGGTCGAGTTCCAGGACCGGCTTCTCCGCGGCGTAGTCGGCGGGCGTGATCGAGGCGCAGCCGGCGAGCGCGATGGCGCCCGAAGCGAGGAAGCGGCGGCGGTTCATGCGGGTCTCCGTTCGGCGCGCGGCAGCGGCGCGGCGCGCTCGATGGGCGAGGCCCACAGCAGCGCGGCCGAGGCGAGCTTGAACGCGCAGGGCAGCAGGCAGTAGATGAGCGACAGTGCCCGCGGCTCGCCGCCCGCGCCGGGCACGTACCCCAGCGCGGCGAGCAGCGGCAGCGCCACGCCGGCGGCGATGGCGAGGTTGGCCTTGGTGACGAGGTTCCACACGCCGAAGTAGCTGCCCTCGTTGCGGCGGCCGTCGCGCGCGCCGCGCTCGATCACGTCGGCGAGGATCGACGGCGGCAGCGCGAGGTCGGCGCCCAGCGCGAGACCCGACAGCGCGCAGATGACCGCATAGGGCGCGACATCGCCCGCACCCAGCCGCCAGGCCCACACGAAGGCGGCGACCGACAGGGCCATGCCGAGCAGCCACGCGTTGCGCTTGCCGATGCGCCGTGCCGCGTACACCCACACCGGAATGCCGGCGGCGCCGGCGAGGAAGTACACGACCAGGAAGAGGCCCGCGTACTGCTCGGCCCCGATCACGTCGGCGATGAAGAACAGCACCAGCGTGGACGGAATCGCCGCCGCGATGCCGGAAAGCATGAACACGCCGAGCAGCCAGCGGAACCCCGCGTTGCCGAACGGCTGCGCGAGCGTGCGCGCGAGCGGCTCGCGGCTGCGCGGCACGGCGGCCGGGCGCGGTGCCGCGAGCAGGGTCACCGCCGCACACACCACCAGCAGCCCCGCGAAGATGATCGCGAAGCGGCCGAGGCCCTCCGCGTTCTCGCCGCCGAGGAACTGCGGGGCGGCGGCGGCGAACACCACGCCGACGAGCGTGAACACCTCGCGCGCCGCGCTGATGCGCGTGCGCTCGTGCACGTCGTCGGAGAGCTGCGCGCCCCATGCCTGGTAGCTGATGGACGCGGTCGAGAAGCCGAGATAGGTGACCACGAGCAGGGCCGCGAGCCACGCCGCGTGCAGCACCGCGTCCTCCGGCGGGTGGAACAGGCCCAGCATCCCCAATGCAAGCAGTGGCACGGCGGCGAGCACGAAGACGCGCCGGTCGCGGACCCGATCGGACCAGGCGCCGAGGAGCGGGTCGCTCACCGCGTCCGCGAGCCGCGTGACCAGCAGCAGCACGCCGACGAGCGACAGGCTCATCCCGAGGTCGCCGCCGTAGAACTTGGGCAGGTGCACGTACAGCGGCAGCGCCGCCATCGCGATCGGCAGCCCGAGCAGGCCGTAGGCCCCAAGCCGCGCGATGCCGAGCGGCTTCATCCCTCCCCGCCCAGCAGGCGCTGCCGCAGGTCGGCGGCGCGGGTACGCGGATCCAGCCAGATCGCGAAGAACGCGCGCGCGAAGTCGGGATCGTCGACCTCGCCGATGCGCCGGCCGTTGTGGAAGAAGACCGCGCCGCGCCCCGGCACGGAGACGCCGGTGAGCTCGTCGCCGCGCTTCACGTCCGGGAACAGCGTGCTCATCGCCTCGCGCCAGCGGCGCTGGTCGGCCTCGTTTCCGAACCCGAGTCGCCGCATCTCGTCGAGGCTGGTGTCGGCGATGCGGGGTCCCTCGAAATCGCGCGCGTAGCGGAGCGCGAGCGCGAACGGCTCGTCCGCACGGAAGCCCTGCCCGCTGACGAAGAGGCGCGCGTCGTAGATGTGCAGGCCCCACCACTTGAGGCGGCCCTGCCCCGCTTCGCGGGCCTGCGGCACCAGGGACGCGGCCGACGGGGGCAGCGCCTGCGCGGTCGCCGTCCCGGCGGCGAGCGCGCCTAGGAACGCGAGAACTGGAAGTGATAGACGTCGGTGCATCGCGCTTCGAACCCCGCTTCACAATACGCCAGATAGAACTCCCACATGCGCACGAAGGCATCGGAGTGCCCGAGCGCACGCACGTCCGCGACCCGTTCCATGAACCGCGCCCGCCAGCGCCGCAGCGTCTCGGCGTAGTCGAGGCCGAACGCATAGGCGTGGCCCACGTCCAACCCGGCCCTGCCGGCCTCGGCACGAATGCGCGAGGGCGAGGCGAGCATGCCGCCCGGGAACACGTACTGCTGGATGAAGTCGGTGCCGGCACGGTAGCGGTCGAAGTAGCGCTCGTCGATGGTGATCGCCTGGATCACCGCACTGCCGGCGGGCTTCAGGCGGTCGTGCAGCACGCGGAAGTACGCGGGCCAGTAGCGTTCGCCGACCGCCTCGTACATCTCGATCGACACCACGTGGTCGAAGCTGCCGGTGACGTCGCGATAATCCCGCAGCTCGATCGAGACACGGTCGGCAAGGCCGAGCCGCGCCATGCGCGCCTGCGCAAAGTCGCGCTGTTCGCGCGACAGCGTGAGGCCGGTGACCCGGCAGCCGTAGTCGCGGGCGGCGATCTCCATCAGTCCGCCCCACCCGCAGCCGATCTCGAGGATGTGCTGGCCGGGCTTCGCGCGCAGGCGATCGAGGATGCGCACGTACTTCGCGACCTGCGCGGCTTCGAGGCTGCGCCCATCGTCCCCGGCGAAGTGCGCCGCCGAATAGCTCATGGTGGGATCGAGCCACAGCGCATAGAACGCGTTGCCGAGATCGTAGTGCGCGGCGATGTTGCGCCGGGAGCCGGCCCGCGTGTTCGCGTTCAGCACGTGGCGCACGCGGTGCAGGAGCCCGCCCCAGAACCCGCCGTACACCGCGCGCTCGATCGCCTCGCGATTGGCGGCGAACAGGGTGAGCAGCGCGGCAAGGTCAGGCGTGTGCCAGCGCCGCGCCATGTACGTCTCGCCGAAGGCGATGTCGCCGCCGCGCAGCACCGCGCCGAAGACGTCCCAGTCCTGCACGTGCATCGACGCGGACAGCGGACCGCTGCCCACCGCCGTGGAGGACCCGTCGGGCAGGCGCAGATGCAGGCGTCCCCGGCTCATGCGGGCGAGCAGGCGCAGCGCGAAGCGGGCCGCGAGCGGCACGTTCTCGGGAAACTCGCGGGAGATGTGTTCGTACGGGCTCATCGCGTGACCTGCTCGGCGGGCGGAAGGGGTTTGGAGAAGAACGGCACGCGCTTCCACCACAGCCGTACCGCCTGCCAGTGGATGCGCCCGATCACGCCCACCGTCATCCACGGGTAGGCGAAGAAGGCGCGCAGCAGCGCGGCGGACGTGTACGGGACGGCGCGCCCGGAGACACTGGTGTGCAGCACGTCGCCTTCGCCGTCGTCGTAGTCGATCCGCGCGAGCGAGCGCTCGGCCGGTGGCTCGAAGCGGAAGCGGTAGCCGCCGGCGACCGGGTTGAACGGAGACACGTGGAAGACCTTGCGGGCGGCGAGCGTCTCGCCCCGGCGGATGGCCCGGCCGTCGGCGTGCGCGAGGAGATACCGATGGCGCTCGCCGAAGGTGTTGTTCACCTCGCACAGGATGGCGCGCACGGTCCCGTCGCGTCCCTCGCAGTACCAGAAGCTCACCGGGTTGAAGACGTAGCCGAGCACGCGCGGGAAGGTCTGCAGCCAGACCTCGCCGTCGGCCCCCTGCACGCCCGCCTCGTCCAGCAGCCGGCGGATCCACGGCAGCGGATGCGAGCCGTCCTGCGCGCCGTAGTCGGCGAAGCGCACGCTGAAGAGATTGGCGCGGTTGAGCCCGCACCAGCGGTTCTCCACCGACGCCATGCGCGAGAGCGGCACGGCGAGATAGAACACGCGATAGACGAAGCGGTTCGCCGCCGGTCGCAGCCGGCGATGCATCACCTGCCCGTGGTACAGCCGCGGGACGGCCGCGACGCTCACGGCTCGACCCTCGCCGCGGCCGCTTCCGCCGGGACCGGCGCCGTCGGCAGCACGTCCCGGGCGCGTTGCCAAGGTGCGACGCAGCCGAGCGCGTTGCCCACCGCGAGCCCGGCCTTCAGCCCGTCCTCGTGGAAGCCGTAGCCGGTCCACGCGCCGCAGAACCACAGTCCGCGCCGACCCTGGATCTCGTGCAGCGCCTTCTGCGCGGCGATGCCGGCGAGATCGAAGATCGGATGGTCGTAAGCGATATCGGCGATGACGTGCTCGGGACGGGGGTCCACCGGCGGATTGAGCGTCACGATGACCGGCGAGCGGAAGGGCAGCGGCTGCAGTTTGTTGATCAGATACGACACGCCCACCGCGCGGCCATCCACGCCCTCCGCGCCGGCGATGTAGTTCCATGCCGACCACACCGCCTGCCGCCGCGGCAGCAGCCGCCGGTCGGTGTGCAGCACCGCGCGGTTGGGCTGGTACGGCAACGCCTGAAGGATGCGTCGTTCCGCTTCGGTGGGATGCGAGAGCAGCGTCAGCGCCTGGTCGCTGTGGCAGGCGAGCACGACGTTGTCGAACGCCTCGGTGCCGTGGTCGGTCATCACCTTGAAATGGCCCGGCAGGCCGTCCACCGCGCGCACCGGGGTCCCGGTGCGGACGTCGGTCAGGTGCGCCGCCAGCCGCCTGACGTACTCGCGGCCGCCGCCGCGCACCGTGTGCCACTGCGGCCGGTTCTCGACCTGCAGCAGCCCGTGGTTGTGGCAGAAGCGCGCGAAGGTCCCGAACGGGTACGCGAGCATGGTTCGCGTCGGACACGACCAGATCGCGGCGGCCATCGGGAGGAGGTACCAGTCGCGGAAGGTGCGGCCGTAGCGGCCGCGCTCCAGGAACTCGCCGAGCGAGGCGTCCCCGCCGAGGCCCGAGGTGGCGGCGCAGGTCGCCTCGCGGTTGAAGCGCAGGATGTCGGCGAGCATGCGCCAGAACGCCGGACGCGCCGCGTTGCGCTTCTGCGCGAACACCGTGCCCAGGTTCGCGCCCGCCCACTCGAAATCACGGTCGAGCAGGCTCACCGCGAACGACATGTCCGAGGCGGCCGTCTCGACACCGAGATGCGCGAAGAGCGCGGTCAGGTTCGGATACGTGCGGTGGTTGAACACCAGGAACCCGGTGTCCACCGGGTGCGTGATGCCGTCCACCGTCACGTCCACGGTGTGCGTGTGGCCGCCGAGGCGCGGCGCGGCCTCGTACAGCGTCACGCGATGCCGCTGCGACAGCAGCCACGCGGCCGACAGACCGGCGATGCCGGCACCGACCACTGCGATGCGCATGCTCACTTCAGGACTCCCCCAGGTTGGCGACGCCGCGTCCCGCGGACGGGACGCGCGGCGCCTCAGCGGCCACGCTTGTCGCGGCTGATCAGCGCATACGCCGAATGGTTGTGAATGGATTCGAAGTTCTCCGACTCCACCGTGAAGGCGAGGATGCGCGGATCGCGGTCCAGGCCGAGCGCGATGTCGCGCACCAGGTCCTCGACGAACTTCGGGTTGTCGTAGGCGCGCTCGGTCACGTACTTCTCGTCGGGGCGCTTGAGCAGGCCCCAGAGCTCGCACGAGGCCTGCGCCTCCGCGAGAGCGACGAGGTCCTCGATGGCCATCGGCTCGGCGAGCGTCGCCGCGATGGTGATGTGCGAGCGCTGGTTGTGCGCGCCGTAGTCGGAGATCTTCTTGGAGCACGGGCACAGGCTCGTCACCGGCACCATCACCTGCAGCGTGAAGTCGTAGCCGCGTCCCGGCTTCACCTCGGCGCGGAAGGCCACCTCGTAGTCGAGCAGGCTCTTCACCCCGGACACCGGCGCCGCCTTCTCCACGAAGTACGGGAAGCGCGCCTCGATGTAGCCGGCCTCCGCGTCGAGCCGCGCCAGCATGTCGGCCATCAGCCCGGTGAACCCGGCGATGCTGAACGCCTCGTGGCGCGCTTCGAGCAGTTCGAGGAAGCGCGACATGTGCGTCCCCTTCACGTGCGGCGGCAGCGCGACATACAGGTCGAACGTGGCCACGGTCGGCTGCTCGCCGGAGGGCGTCGCGACGCGCAGCGGATAGCGCACGCCCTTCACGCCGACGCGGTCGATGGCGAGCGCCCGCTCGTCGGGCGTGGACTGGATGTCGGGCAAAAAGAGCTTCTCGGGCGCATTCATGGCCGGTCCTCGATGGAAGTGGAAAAGGGGAAGCGGGGGCGCTAGCGGCTCGCCAAGAGCCGCTCGATCTCGCTCACCAGGCGCCGGTCCTCCGGCGCGACGTTGGAGGGGAACGCGACGACCTTCTCGCCGCTGCGATCCACCAGGTACTTGTGGAAGTTCCAGCGCGGCGCGCTGCCGCTGGCCTCGGTGAGGCCGACGAAGAGCGGATTCGCGCCGCTGCCGACCACCGTGGTCTTGGCGAACATGGGGAAGCTCACGCCGTAATTGACCTGACAGAAGGAAGCGATGTCCTTGTTCCAGCCGGGCTCCTGCCCGCCGAAGTCGTTGGCGGGGAAGCCGAGCACGACCAGTCCGCGATCCCGATACTTGCGATACAGCCGCTCCAGACCCTCGTACTGGGGGGTGTAACCGCATTGACTGGCGGTATTCACCACCAGCAGCACCTTCCCGGCGTACTGGCAGAGCGATTGCGGCTGGTCGAGCAGCGTTGCCAAGGTGCGGTCGAGCAGGGTGGGGCAGGGATTGGCACCGGCGCTTCCGGAGACCGAAACAATGAAGCCGGCGGTCATGGCCATCACGGTTCCTTTCAGACGGAGCATCGCGCTTTTGTCCTAGTCAATCTCATGGAGTATTGGTAAAGTAGGGGAAGTTGACAGCTTCTGTCAACCTTTTGTCCTAGACAACACGCAGACCGCCCATGGACATGGTGACGCCTCCCCGGTTTTCAATCGGCGCCGTCGAGCGCGATACCGGCCTTTCGAAAGACACCCTCCGGGTGTGGGAGAAGCGCTACGGCTTTCCCCTGCCCGAGCGCGACGAGCACGGCGAGCGGGTCTATACCGCCGAGCAGGTGGAGAAGCTGCGCATCATCAAGCGCCTGGTGGACCGCGGCATGCGGCCCAGCAAGATCATCGTGGCCTCCCTCGACGAACTGCGCGCGCTGGTGGACCCGGCACCCGCGCAGCCCGGCCCGGAAGCCGCGGTGGTGGAGCCGATCCTGGCGCTGGTGCGCAAGCACCGGGTTGCCGAGCTCCGTCAGCATCTGCACCAGACGCTGATCACCCAGGGGCTCTCGACGTTCCTCGCCGACACCGTTGCACCGATGAACACCGCGGTCGGCGACGCATGGATGCGCGGCCAGCTCGAGATCTTCGAGGAGCACCTGTATACCGAGACGCTGCAGGGCGTGCTGCGCAACGCCATTGCGACGATCCCGCAGCACAACCGCCCGCCGCGCATTCTGATGACCACCGTGCCGAACGAGCAGCACGTGCTCGGCCTGCTGATGGCGCAGGGCATGTTTGCGCTCGAGGGCGCGACCACCATCTCGCTCGGGACCCAGACCCCCATCTGGGACATCGTGCAGGCCGGCCTCTCCCAACGCGCCGACGTGGTGGCGCTCTCGTTCTCCGCGGCGTTCCCCGCGAACATCGCCGCCGAGGCGCTGGAGGAGCTGCGTGACCAGTTGCCCGCGCACATCGCCGTCTGGGCGGGCGGGTCCAATCCGGCGTTGAAGCGCCGCACGCCCGAGGGCGTGGCGGCGATCACCAGCCTGCGCGACATCCCGGCGATCCTCTCGTCCTGGCGCGCGGCGCACGGCGCCGCCTGACGCCGCGCCGCGCGCGGCTCGCCGTCGTGGCGCACGCGAAGCCCTTCCTGCCCGCGAAGCCGTGCGCGGCGTGCGGCCGGCCGATGGCGTGGCGGCGCCGCTGGGCGAAGAACTGGGACGCGGTGAAGTACTGCTCGGACCGCTGCCGCGCGGCCGCCCGCCGGTGAGCGTCCGCAACCTCGTGCTGGTCCTCGGCGACCAGCTCACCTTCGACAACGCCGCGCTGCGCGGCTTCGACCCGCTGCTCGACCGGGTGCTCATGCTCGAGGCGCCGGGCGAGGCCACGCACGTCTGGAGCAGCAAGCCGCGCATCGCGATGTTCCTCGCCGCGATGCGCCACTTCGCCCAGGCGATCCGCGACCGGGGCTGGCCCCTCGCCTACGTGGCGCTCGACGATGCGCCCGAGCCCACCCTCGCCGCGCGCCTCGCGACCCGGCTGGCCGCATTCGCCCCGCAGCACCTCGTCGTGTGCGAGCCGGGCGAGTACCGGGTGCTCGCGGCGGTGCAGGACACGTGCCGCCGCGCCGGGGTGCCGCTCGACGTGCGCCCCGACACCCACTTCCTCTGCAGCCGCGAGGCGTTCGCCGAGTGGGCCTCGGGGTACCGGACGCTGCGCATGGAGTTCTTCTACCGGACGCTGCGCAAGCGCACCGGGGTGCTGATGGACGACGGCGAACCGGCCGGCGGCGAGTGGAACTACGACAAGGCGAATCGCGCCGGCTTCGGCCGCGCCGGCCCGGGGCTGATTCCCGCGGCGCCGGCCGTTGCGCCCGACACGATCACCCGCGCCGTCCTCGAGGAGGTCGGGACGCGCTTCGCCGCCCACCCAGGCTCGCTCGACCACTTCGACTGGCCCGTGACGCGCGCCGACGCGCTCGCCTGGCTCGAGGACTTCGTCGCCCATCGCCTCGCGGCCTTCGGGCCCTGGCAGGACGCGATGTGGACCGATACGCCCTTTGCCTGGCACTCGCGCCTCTCCGCAGCGCTGAATCTCAAGCTGCTCGATCCGCGCGAGGTCATCGCGGCGGCGGAGCGCGCGTATCGCAGCGGCCGTGCGCCGCTGGCGAGCGTCGAGGGCTTCGTGCGCCAGATTCTCGGCTGGCGCGAGTTCGTGCGCGGGGTCTATTGGCTCGACATGCCGGCGCTCGCGCAGGCCAACCACTTCGGCCACGAGCGCCCGCTGCCGGCCTGGTACTGGACCGGCGACACCGGCATGCGCTGCATGGCTGCGGCGATCCGCCAGACGCTCGACCACGGCTACGCCCATCACATCCAGCGGCTCATGCTGACCGGCAATTTCGCGCTGCTCGCCGGGCTGCTGCCGCAGGCGGTGTGCGACTGGTATCTGGCGGTGTACGTGGACGCGGTCGAATGGGTCGAGCTGCCCAATACCGCGGGGATGGCCCTGTATGCCAACGGCGGCCGGTTCACGAGCAAGCCCTACGCCGCGTCCGGGGCCTACGTGAAGCGCATGTCCAACTACTGCAGCGGTTGCCGCTACCGCCCCGACCGGCGCGAGGGTCCCGACGCGTGCCCCTTCAACGCCCTGTACTGGCATTTCCTGGACCGGAACGAGGCCGAACTGGCCGGCAACCAGCGGACCGCACTCATGGTGCGAAACCTGGCCCGGCTTTCGCCTGTAGAAAGGCGGTCCCTCCGCTGCGCCGGCGATGCCGTGCTGGACGCGCTGGAGGGGCTGTAGCCGGCGCCGCGGAACGCCATCCGGGCCGCCCCTCCCTGCGTAAGGATTGCAAAAGGGTTCTGATAGACTCCGCCGCCATGACCATGCTCTACCCGGAAATCTTCAAGTCGC
>CAZKHE010000096.1:0-17542 GCA_964552535.1 uncultured Enterobacteriaceae bacterium
TCGAAAACGGACTTTACAAACTTCCCCGTGGTCGCGTTTTACGGGAGCAGGTCACAGTTAGCCAATTTGGCCCTTCGCGCTTCCCACGGTCGGCATCGTAGGCGATTGATCGAACAGCGCCATCGGCAAACTGCTTGAACTCCAAGCCGCGTCGGCGACCAGGCTCCTGGACCTCCGCGAGCTGAAACTCCCAATCGCGCCCAGCCGCGCGAAGGTACAGATCCACGTCTGCTCGATATCGACCTTCGTTCACGGCGACCTGACAGGGCGCAATTACCTTCGAGTAACCCAGCCCGAACATCGCAGCGCACCACCGCTCCTTTAGCTTTTGGTAGGTGGGGTCGTTGAATAAGTCGACCGAGGGAATGAGTGCAAGCTCCTGCTCAGTGGATGCCAGAAGTGCCACTGGCTCTTGAAATGGAATCGTCCCTTTCACGTGGCTCTAACGACCGAGTTCAGCGGCGCGCGGTGCTTTTCCGGGCGCCCGCTGCAACGCATGGTTGGGCGCCGTCATGGGTTCGGTTTCACTACTAGACCGGACGTGCGGTCAGACGAACACCCAATGCGCGAGCGACCTTGATGACTGTGTCAAAGCGAGGCTTTGCTCCTGGGGCGAGGGCTTTGTACAGGCTCTCGCGCCCGAGACCCGCATCCTTTGCGACCTGCGCCATGCCGCGAGCCCGGGCGACATCGGAAAGTGCGAGTAGAAGGAGATCGGGATCTTCGGTCTCCAGCACGGCCGTCATGTACTCCGCGATGGCCGCATCGTCGTTCAGGTAGCGGGCTGCATCGAAGGGAAGAAGGCGGGTCTTTGGCTTGCGAGTGGTGGTAGCTTTGGACTTGCTCATGAATCGGACTCCAATTGCTTCAATATGCGTTGAGCGCGCTTGATGTCTCGCGTCTGGGAAGACTTGTCACCTCCGGCGAGCATGATGATCAGTACGGCCTGCCGCCTGGCGAAATACAGGCGATAGCCCGGCCCGAAGTCGACCCGCATCTCGGAGACCTCACCGCCGACGGATTTCCAGTCGCCAAGGTTCCCGGCTTCGGCTAGGCGCAGGCGTGCAGCAATACGTGCCTGCGCCCGCACATCGCGAAGGCGGTCCAGCCAACCCCGAAACTCTTCGGTTTGGAGGACGGTGAACATGGCGCCATTGTATCCAAACGGATACGATCGTCAAGTGACCCCGCTAGCCTGGGGTAGGCGCCTAACGCCTGAACTAAGCCGCGCCGCGAGGCGGCGTCGGCTTGAATGAATTGTTAGGCATCACTTCCATGTGTTGGCTCCTTGGTCGAAGCCGCCGCGATAGGGGCTACCAACGCAGAATCGATGTCCGGTCGGTGCTTGCATTACCACCCAGCCATCGTTTCTAGACACGACTGCCGCCCCCAATCTCTCCAAGCGCGCAACCTCCAGCTCTATGGAGTCTGTCTCAATGTCCAGATGCGCCCTTGCTTCATGATGAACTCGCTGGATGATGACCTGTACGTCGCCGGGTGGCGTTACAAGCTGGATAAAGCTACTGGTTGCATCTAGATTCTGGGGTAGCGGATAGCCAAGCGCGGCACTCCAAAACCGAGCCTGCGACAGGAGATCATCGGTCTGGCAATCAATGACGATGTTTCCCAGTCTGCTTCTGTGCATCGGTTCCCCGTCCTGAGTCCTAACGACAGCGCTCACGGGCGTGCCGCTTGCGGCGCCCCCTGCAGCGCGCTGTTAGCCCGCTGTCCGCTAGAACGGGATATCGTCATCGTCGAACTCAAATGGACCCGCATAACGATAGATGGATTGAAGAGCCTTGGCGACTTTTGCCTTGGCACCGGCATCTCCGTTGAGGACGGTTGCACCTTGAGCGCCGACCGGGGCGCAGATCTGAAGCACACCTTTGCTTTGATTCCAGTACAAGGTGATCTCCGAGGCTTCCGGCGCCTTGAGATCCTTCTGCAGGAGCGGCCATCTAATGTGCCAAGCAACGGCCTTGCGGAAGTCCTCGACAAATACGTTCAGACGATCGTCACCTTTCACAACGTCTTGATAGAAGGCGTCGCATTCGGAGCCGAACCATTCGCAGTTGGCGAGATGCAACGCTCCGTAGTCGGCAATGGCTGTGGTAAAGCTGTCTGCGTTGATGAACCTGATTCTCGAGAACGTCTCCCGCTTCTTGATGATGTACCGGGCAACATAGTGTTCGCTTTCAATCCCGACGGCCTCCACCTTCTGCCCCGAGAACATGAGGCGAACGAGATCGGCGTCTACAATAGACACTAGGTTGAATTGATAGACGCACGGACTCTTCTTTCGCTGCGGCAGCGCTCCTAACTCATACGCTTGTGCCTTCATGAGGGAGGTCACCGCGGTGAAGATGTTCTTGTCGTTCTGGGGTGCTCCCGATGCCTTGTTCATCTCCTGGAACGCAAAGACATCTACTGCAGGAGTCTGAAGCACGCTGGCAGCACCGAGGTTGGCAATCCCTTCGTGGTATCGCTTCCCGCACCCAGCACCGCCAAGCTGAAAGGCCAGCGCCTTGTCGTTGGACCACGCGTGAAGTGGATGCCATTCAGAGTTTGGGTCCTTTAGGTCGATGTCCCGCGCCAAGAGAGCCCAAGCGCACGCTTCGTTCTTCTTGCAGCTGATGATCAGGGTGGTGTAGACGTCAAGGTGCTGTACTCGGCTCACCTGATACGCGATTAGATCGATCTCGCGAACTGACTCCTCGGCATCGTCCACGTAGTACCGGTTACTGATGACCGTCCACCTCGCAGCCTTAAGCGCTTGCGCGATCCGATTCTCGAGCACGAACCCGGTTTTGCCAATCTGGGCAGCAAGGTGGTCGTAGGTCATACCCGTGGCGGGCTAACGCACAAGTTCAGCGGCGCGCCGCTTGCGGCCCGTCCGCTGCAACGAAGGGTTAGGCTTCACGCGCGAACAACTGCTCGCGGTTCTTCTCGACGGCGGCAGAGAGCTTCTCTTTCAACTCGCCGTGGTTGGTGAAGAACTGAACGTTCATGTGGATGTCGAAGTGAATCTTGGTCGGCGTACCCGGCTTGACGACGCTCTGCTTGCTTGCCACGTATATGACGGGCTTTCGGAGCGCCTCCGCATAGCCAGCCTCGAAGTAGCAAGACGGACGTTCGTCGGTAACGTCCGCGACGACGAACACGGCGCCTTGGATCTCCTTCTTGATGCGGCCGACTAGATCCTCTAGCGGGTGCTCCTTGTCGATTCGGATCGCAACCGCGCCGGCGTCCGAGATGACTTCTTCGATGGCTTCGAAGCGTTCGTCATACTCGCGGAAGACACGCTGTTCTTCTTGGTTACCGTGCTTCTCACCCTGAATCGGCATGACGATAAACACCTTTGGCTTCTTTGTTGCGAGGAGCTGCTCGGCACGGCCAGCGAACTTGGCGTACAAGTTCCGTTTGCCTTTTATCGCGCCGCTCAGAGGGCCGTCCTTCTTCTTGTTCCACGCGGTGCGAGTTTCGTAGATGCGAAGCTCAAGAACTTGGTAGGACTTCCGCTTCGCACCCCACTTCGCCGTGATCACGCCGTTGGCGACGAAAGGTAGGACGATCTCGGAAAGCACCTCGCCGTCTGATCGATTGGCGATCGTCTTCTGGCGGTCGCCGGGGAGTATTGCGATGGTCTGGAACGGCAAGATGAGCCTCCCGTGAAGCCTAACGAGAATTAGGCGTCATTGCCCGGCCGCCAGGGACCAAGAAGGGCGACTAGCTTTCGGGACCGACGGACCCGGAGTCGCTCCTTCCGATTGAAGATGCCGTCAGCGAGCTGAGCTTGGAACCCGCCCAAGGCTAGATCGACCTGCAATAGGAACGGCTGCCGCGGCGTTCGTATTCGAGTCGACCTTGGTCTTCCAGAATGCGAGCTAAGGTCGCGAAGAACCAGCCCTTCTCGCCACGAGGAGGGTTTGACTTCGGTACGGCGACGAAATTTATCTCCAGCGCGTTCTTGACCTCTGCCGCGGGCACCCAGCGGTCAGGGTATTGCGCTCCCGCTTGCCTAATGTAGTCGAGAAGCACCTCAGCGCACTTGTTGATGTGGGCGTGCATCTCAGCTTTGTGGTTCATCGAGCCTCCAATCTGGGTGGCGCCGCGCGCTGAAGCAGAGCTGCCGGTCGCCCGCGAGCCGTCCGCTGAAACCGGCTAGTAAACAGCATTCTCTAACTCCGAGACGTCGATAAACACCTCGGCAACGTACTTCGCCAAGCCGTGTCTCTTCGGGATGCCGAGCACAGACTTCGCCACGGTCAGCGCAGCCTTCCACTCGGCGATCGTCGCGGGGCCCTCCACGTCGGTGTCCCCCGTGAAGTACACGAATGCCAGATAAGCGTCTTGGCGGTTGATCTCCCGCAAGAAATACAGGTGTGCGAGTCGATTCGCGTACTGATAGAACGTGCCGCTCCACGAGATGCTCGGGGCCACGCCCAAGAAAGCCTTCACCTCGGCCAGGCTTCGCTCCAGGAGCGCCAGACGTTCGCCCTCAGCGCCGGTCCCCGGCGAAACGAGCTCTGGAATGTTCGCTTTCGCCTCCACCAGCAGGGCCCCAGCCGCCCCAACGCGCGCAAGTGCATCCCATTGCGGCCCTCGTGCCGGCCAGAAGTTTTCCAGACGACGCTGTGGCAACTGCATCCCGGTAAGCCGGATGAAGTCGCCATCGCGGTACTCCGCGAACTCATCGGCGGCGAGCGGCGAGGTCCAAACAATGGCTTGGTCCTGTGTCAGGGACAGTGCCTCGCGCAATCGCTGATTAAGCAAGTCAGCGCCTTCATTCACCGCGAGACGAATCCACTTCAGACTCCCCCGCGCGGGTCCTGACTCGACAAATCTCATCGCCGCCCCCAAGACTGTCCAATGAGAATCGGAGATCCTTAAGGCACTGCATAAAGCCCTGCGCTGCGACGTTTGATCGCGCCCCCGCTGGTGCACGCCCTGCGGAGCCCACGTAAATCTACGGCTTTCTGAACCGCGCCGACAAGTACCTCGTAACCGGACCTTCAGCCTAAGGACGTTCCGCTGCGGGTCCACCAGATCAAGCGCATCTACCCCTCTCCCGCGCCAGCCCGGAACTCGCGCTGGCGCACCCCGCCCGACCTCCGCCCCCGCCGATCCCCGCCCCAAAGAAAAAGGGCCGCGCAACGCGCGGCCCTCCAATGAACAAGGCTTCGTTCGACTGCTTGTTCTCGCGTCGGTGCCGATCCCGTCGATCGGCGCCCGGCAGCGACGAAGCCGGCTGAGGCGATCCGCCCCCTAGCTTCCCGTCCTCTCGGACGCGGTCGCAGCGGATCCTTGGGACCCGTCGGCCGACTTCATCGCCGCACCCGGGCACGCCGAGGCGGCGCCGCTCACCGTCACGAACGCAACGGCGGCAGCGAAGCTGAGCAATCGACTAGACATCGGATCACCTCCTTTCGAGCAGCACGGCACATGCCGTGGTTCGAACATATCAAACGCGCCCACGGCGCACAAACGTCGCTCAGGAACGACTGCTCGCCGCGAGGCGCGAAAGCTTGGGCACGCCGAAGCCGGTGACGAGCGCGGTGCCGATCAGCACCACCACCGCGCCCACGAAGGTGTTCCAGCCGACCTGCTCGCCGAGAAAGAGCACGCCCCACAGGACGCCGAAGACCGGAATCAGGAACGTGACGGTCAGCGCGGACGTGGGCCCGACCTCGGTCACCAGCCGGAAATAGAGGAGGTACGCGATGCCGGTGCTGAGGATGCCGAGCGCGAGCACCGCCGCGAGGACCCCCGGCCCGGGCACGGCCTGCGGCGGAAAGGCGAGCGCGAGCGGCAGCACCAGGAGCGCCGCGCCCCACATGCTGCCGTGCGCGCTGGCGAAGGCGTCGTCGCCGGCGTTGAGCTTGGTGTAGGTGGTCGCTATGCCGTAGGAAAGCGTGGCGCCGAGGCACGCGGCCACCGCGAGCCCGCCGCCCGGCGCGCGGAGCGTGTCGACGCCGAGCACGATGCCCACGCCGACGAGCCCGATCACCAGGCCGGCGAGCACGCGCGGCCCCGGCCGCGTGCGGGTCCACACGGCCAGCACGATCGCGCCGAACGTCGGCGTGGTCGCGTTGAGGATGGAGAGCAGCGACGCGGAGAGGCTCTGCGCGGCGAACGCGAGCAGCACGAACGGCAGCGCCGAGTTGAGGCCGCCGAGGACGAGGTAGTGCTTCCAGCGCGCGCGGAACGAGACGTTGCGCCCCATGGCGAGGCCGACGATGGTGAGGAATACCGCGGCGATGGCCACGCGCGCCTCGATGAGCATCGCCGGCCCGAGCGCGGGCACCGCGATGCGCAGGAACAGGAACGTCGCGCCCCAGAGGGCGGCGAGCACGAGCAGGCGCAGGAGGTTGGCGAAGCTCAAGGCGATGGCGGGAGCGAGGGACGGCGTGATGATGTGGGCGCGGCACGCGCGCCGCCATCCGCGCCTTGCGGGGGATTTCCCCCCGGGATCAGGCGTGCTGGGGCTGCTCCGCAGCGTAGCGCGCGAAGTACTCCTGCAGCGTGTGCGGGGCGCGCCCGAGCAGCTGCTTGCCGACTTCGCAGCACGAGGCGCGCACCACGCCGCTGACGAGGTAGTCCCAGTACTCGGTGACGGCACGCACGCGCTGCGGCGTGAAGCCGCTCTTCTCGAGCAGGCCCTTGGCCTCGGGCAGGCACACGTCGACGTAGCCGACCGGCTCGCCGAGCGCCTGGCCGAGCAGGCGCGCGACGGTGTCGAAATTGGTTTCCTCCGCCCCGCAGAGCTGGCAGCCCACGTCCTCCGCCTGTCCGCGCCCGATCAGCCGGGCGAGGATGTCGCCCGCATCCTTCGCGTCGATCCAGGGGAACGCGGTGTCGCGGAAGGGCCCGACGAGCGACGCCCCGCGCGCATCGCGCCGCAGGAACATCGGGATCGCCTGCATGAACGGGCCGCAGCGCAGGATGGTGCGCGGGATGCCGGCGGCGATGGCCTCGCGCTCGACCAGGCCGATCCAGCGCAGCAGGGTCACCGGCGAGCGCACGTCGGCGCCGGCGAGGGAGAGCACGTGGATGCGCTGCACCCCGGCGTCGCGCGCGGCGTGCGCGAGCGCCATCAGGTGCTCGACGGCGCGCGGGTCGAACGACGGCACCAGGACGAGATCGCGGGCGTCGGCCAGGGCGTCGGCACGGTCGGCCGGGGTCGCGATCCCGAGCGAGGCTTCATAGCCGAGCTCGTTCGCGAAGGCGCCGGTTCCGGCCCGGGCGGGGGCGAAGCGCTTGCGTCCGGGCAGCGGCGCGAGCGCCTCGGCGATGGCCCTGGCGACACCTCCGTGTCCTGCGGCGAGTACGAGCATCTGGGGCATTTGGTGGGTGGGTTGCAAGAATTCTACCGGCACGGTTCGAATGGTGGGCGTTCCTCCCTGCCAAAAAAAGACCCTATACTGGAAAACACTGTTCAGGCCCCGCAAACCCGCGCGCCCAACCGCATGGACCGCCTCACCAGCATGGAAGTGTTCAAGTGGGTCGTGGACCTCGGCAGCTTCTCGCGCGCCGCGGACCGTCTGGACTTGTCAAAAGCGACAGTGACCGCTCACGTTGCGGCGATCGAGAACCGTCTGGGCGTGCGCCTGCTGAACCGGACGACCCGCAAGCTCTCCCTCACCGAGGACGGCTCGGCCTACCTGGAGCACGTGCGCCGCGTGCTCGCCGACGTACAGGAGACCGAGGACATCCTTTCGCGCGCCCGCACGGTGCCGCGCGGCCGGCTGCGCATCGACATGCCGGTGACGCTGGGCCGTCAGCACATCATTCCGGCGATGCCGCGCTTCGCGGCGCAGTACCCCGAGGTCGAGGTGGTGGCGACGCTCGACGACCGGCGCATCGACCTCGTCGAGGAAGGCGTCGACGCGGCGATCCGCATGGGCGCGCTGGAGGATTCGTCCTTCATCGCGAGGCGCGTGTACGCCACGGGCTTCGTGGTTTGCGCCTCGCCCGATTACCTCGCCATCCACGGCACGCCCGAGACGCCCGAGGACCTCGCGCAGCACCGCTGCCTCGGGTTCTACTCGGCCGCCTCCCGCCGGGTGTTCGAGTGGCCGTTCGAGCGCGACGGCGAACGCCTGCTCATCCCGCCGCGGGGCTCGCTGACGGTCAGCAATGCCGAGGCACTGGTCGACGCGGCGTTGGGCGGGGGCGGCATCGTGTGCCTGCTGGACATGATCGTCAGCCGCGAGATCGCTTCCGGCGAGCTCGTGCCGGTGCTCGAGGCGTTCTGGACGAAGGCCAAGGTGCCGATCTCGGTGATCTACCCGCAGAACCGGCACCTTTCGCCCAAGGTGCGCGTGTTCGTCGATTTCGTGGCCGGACTGTTCCCGAAGACCCGCGAGTAGGCCCGCGGCTTGCCTGCTCCGCACGCGCCCCCACATCCTCCCCATGCTCCAGTCCGTGCCGCCCGTCACCCGCGCGCTCCTGTTCGCCAACGTCGGCGTGTTCCTGCTCCAGCAGGTGGCGCAGGGCGTGCTCATCCCGTGGTTCGCGCTCTGGCCGCTCAACGCCTCGCCCGCGCTCGGCGGCGCGGCGGGCTTCCAGGCCTGGCAGGTGGTGACCTACAGCTTCCTGCACGGCGGGCTGCTGCACCTCTTCTTCAACATGTTCGCGCTGTACATGTTCGGAGGCGAGATCGAGCGCACCATCGGCGGGCGGCGCTACGTGCAGTACTACTTCGCCGCGGTGGTCACGGCCGCCCTCACGCAACTCGTCGTCGCAGCGGTGATGAACTATCCGCCCTACCCGACGGTGGGCGCTTCCGGCGGCGTCTTCGGGCTGCTGCTCGCGTTCGGCCTCTTCTTCCCGCATCGCATGCTGGTGCTGCTCTTTCCGCCGATCCCGATGCCCGCGTGGCTCTTCGTCACGCTCTACGGCGCGCTCGAGCTGTATCTGGGGGTGACCGGCACGCAGGCGGGGGTCGCGCACTTCGCGCACCTCGGCGGCATGCTGGGCGGCTGGCTGATGCTCCGGTACTGGCGGGCGAAGCGGCCGCGCTACTAGCGGAGCAGGCCCGCGACGCCGCTCACGAGATAGACCAGGCCGAGGCCGCGGACGGTCCACGCCGTCCACTGCCGGAACGACGCATCGCTCATCCGCTCGAGCACCCGGCGGGAGAGCGTCGTGCCGACGAACGCGAGCACGACCATCAGTCCCGCCGCGACCATGTCCACCTCCACGTCGGCCGTCCCTGCTGCGAGCGCGCCGAAGTAGCCGACCTTGATCACGTGGGTGAGCGCCTGCGTCGCGGCCTTGGTGGAGATGACGGCGTGCCGGCCCATTTTCGAGCGCACGAAGAACGTGTCGAGCACCGGCCCGGCGACGCCGGCGGTGAGCGAGAGGCCCGTGCACACCACCCCGCACGCGAACGCGTGGCCGCGCCGCTCCACGTTGAGATGCAGCCGCTCGGGCAGCGCCAGGGCGATGAACGGCGTGAGGCCCAGCGCGATGAACGCCGCCGGCTTGTCGAGCACGAGCCGGAGCAGCATGAACACGCCCAGCGCGACGGCCGCGCCGACCGCGTAGCCGCCGAAGATGCGCCAGCGGATGGCGTCGCGCAGCATCAGCGCACGCCAGCCGTTCGAGGCGAACTGGGTGATGCCGTGGAGCGTCATCGCCGCGGCCACCGGCAGCACCGCGAGCAGCACGCCCATCAGGATCATCCCGCCGGCCATGCCGAGCACGCCGGAGATGAACGAAGTCACCAGCGAGACGGCGCCGAGGAAGGCCAGCAGGGGCAGGCTGGTCACGCGGTGCTCACGCCGGCCCGAGGCCCGGGAGAAGCGCTCCGCTGCGGGGACGCGCCGGGACGCGCAGCGCGCGCCACGGATGGGTGCGGTCGTCCGCGGTGGTGACGCGCCCGACCATGCGATCGGTGAAGAGCTGCGCCTGGAAGCGCACTGCCGACTCGCCCTCGCCGAACCGGAAGAACACCAGCGGGCCGCGCACGAAGGCGCGCTCGAGCTCGTAGCGCTTGTCACCGACCTGTGCGGTGCCCGAGAGCATCTGATAGCGCTGATCGATCTCGAGCCGCACCTCCGCGAGCCCCGAGGGCAGCGGGACGCGCGTGCGCCACTCGCCCCCGGCGCGCGCGGGCACGATCCACAGGTACACGGTGCTTTCCTTGCGCAGGCCGACCGGCTTGTCGGGCGCGGGGACGTCCATCTTCGCGTCGGGCTCCCAGTCGCCCATGTCCCAGTCGTGCGAGACGACGCGCGTGCCGGGTCGCAGCGTCGCGAGCAGCTTCGGGCGCAGTTCGAGGTTCACCGCGGGCAGCAGGTACATCGTGACCACCGTCGCCGGCGCGAGGTCGAGGTCGAAGATGTTCTTCTGCACGAAGGTCACGCGGTCGGCGACGCCCGCGGCGCGTGCATTGCGCGTGCTCTCCTCCACCAGGTACGGGTCGTAGTCCACGCCGAGACCGCGGGCGCCGTAGCGCTGCGCGGCGGTGATCGGGATGCGCCCGTCGCCCGAGCCGAGGTCGTAGAGGAAGTCGGTGCCGCGCACGCCGGCGATGGCGAGCATGGCGTCCACGACCGCCTGCGGCGTCTTGACGTAGGGGACCTCGTCCGCGTGCGCCGACGCCGCGACGAGCGCCGCGAGCAGCGCACCGACCATGCTCGCGAGGCGCCTCATCGAGCCGGCTTGCCCCCGCCCGCGCCGATCGCCGCGCGCGCCAGCACGCGCTGCGCCGCCCGCACCACCGGCCCCTCGACCATGCGCCCCTTGTGCTCCACCACGTTGCCGTGCGCCGCCTCGAGCGCGGCGACGATCTCGCGGGCCTCGGCGACCTCGGCCTCGCTCGGCGTGAACACGTCCGCGATCGGAGCGATCTGCTTGGGGTGGATGGCGAGCTTGCCGGTGAAGCCCATCGCCTTCGCCCGCGCCGCTTCGGCGCGCAACGCCTCGGCGTCGTCGAGGACGAAGTGCGGCACGTCGATCGCCGCGATGCCGGCGATGGCGGCCGCCTGCACGATGCGGGCGCGCGCCGCGTAGAGCGGCTCCCAGGCGAAGCTCGCGCGCAGATCGGCCGCGAGGTCGGCGCCGCCGAAGACGAGGCCCTGCACCGCGCCGTCGGCGGCGGCGATGTCGATCGCCGCCTCGACGCCGCGCGCCGATTCGACGGCCGCGAGCAGCGGCACGCCGGCAAGCTGGCGCGCGTAGAGCCGGATCTCGAACGCCGACTCGACCTTGGGGACGAGCACGAAATCCGGACGCAGGCCGGCGTCGGCGAGCGCCGCGAGGTCGCGCAGGCCCGCGTGCGTGTGCACGTTGTTGACGCGCAGCCCGCAGCGCTGCCCGGGCGCGAGCATGGCGCGCCAGTCGCCGGAGAAATGCGTGACCAGGTTGGCGCGCGCCGCGTCCTTGCCGGCACCGGCGACGGCGTCCTCGAGGTCGAGGATCAGCGCATCGGCGCCGGTGGCCGCGGCCTTGGCGAAGCGGTCGGGTCGATTGGCGGGGGTGAAGAGGAAGGCGCGCGCCGCGTCGAGCGGCCGGGAATCGGCGTTCACGTCACTCGTACTTGCGCACATCCTCGATGACCTTCCCGTCGTTCGGCAGCGTGCCGGGCGCGCGGAACGCCACTTCGCCCCGCAGCTTGGTCACGTCGCGCAGCGACTCCACGATCGCCTGCGCCAGCGCGTGACCGGTCTCCTCCACCTCGCAGTGCAGGACCATGCGGTCCTGCCCGCCGGCATTGTCCACCACGAGGCGCGCGCGGCGGATGTCGGCGTGGCGCTTCACCACGTCGGCCACCTGCGACGGGTCGACGAACATGCCGCGCACCTTGGTGCGCTGGTCGGCGCGGCCCATCCAGCCGCGGATGCGGACGTTGGTGCGCCCGCAGGGGCTCGCGCCCGGCATCACCGCCGACATGTCGCCAGTGCCGAAGCGGATGAGCGGGTAGTCGGGGTTGAGCGTGGTCACGACGATCTCGCCGACCTCGCCCTCCGGTACCGGATCGCCGGTGCCGGGCCGCACGATCTCGAGGATCAGCTCCTCGTCGAGCACCAGGCCTTCCTGCGCCTCGGTCTCGTAGGCGATGTTGCCGACGTCCGCGCTCGCGTAGGTCTGCTGGCCGGCGATGCCGTGCTCCTTCAGCCACGCGCGCAGGCTCGGCGGAAACGGCTCCGCGGAGACCAGCGCGCGCTCGAGGCTCGAAATGTCCGCGCCGAGCTCCAGCGCCTTCTCGACGATGATCTTCAGGAACGACGGCGTGCCGACGTAGCCGTCGGGACGCAGCGCGACCATCGCCTGCACCTGGAGCTCGGTCTGGCCGATGCCCGCAGGGATCACTGCGCAGCCGAGCTTCATCGCGCCGCCTTCGAGCATGGAGCCGGCCGGCGTGAAGTGATAGGCGAAGCAGTTGTGGATGACGTGGCCGGGGCGGAAGCCGGCGGCGTAGAGCGGCCGCGCCATGCGCCAGTAGTCCTCGCGGCGCCCTTCGGGATCGAAGATCGGCCCGGGCGACATGAAGATGCGCGCGAGCTGCCCCGGCGCGGTCGCGTTGAGCCCGCCGAACGGCGGCGCGGACTTCTGCAGCTCGAGGAGCTCCGACTTGCGCGTGACCGGCAGCCGGGCGAGCGCCGCACGCGAGGTGACCTCGCGGGGATCGACGTCGGCGAGGATGCGCGCGAATCCCGCGGTGCGCGCCTTCGCATGCCCGACCTGCGCCGGCAGCGCCGCCATCAGCGCGCGTTCACGGACTTCGGGATCGCGGGCTTCGAGTGCGTCGAAGTGTCGGGTCATGGCGGCCTCCGGGACGGGTCTCGATTCTACGCCGCGCGCCCGGCGGCACGACGGCTCAGCTCAGCCAGCGCTTCCTGCGGCGATAGAACTTGGTCTCGCGGAACGATTTGCGGCCGCCCGACGACACGCCGAGGTAGAACTCCTTCACGTCGTCGTTCTCGCGCAGCTTCGCGGCCTCGCCGTCCATCACCACGCGGCCGTTCTCGAGGATGTAGCCGTAGTCGGCGTAGCGCAGCGCGATGTTGGTGTTCTGCTCGGCCAGCAGGAAGGAGACGCCTTCCTTGCGGTTCAGCGTCTGCACGATCTCGAAGATCTCCTCGACCAGCTGCGGCGCGAGGCCCATCGAGGGCTCGTCGAGCAGGATCATCTTCGGCTGCGCCATCAGGGCGCGGCCGATGGCGGTCATCTGCTGCTCGCCGCCGGAGGTGTAGCCCGACTGCGAGCTGCGGCGCTCGCGCAGCCGCGGGAAGTACTGGTACACGAGATCGAGGTCGCGCTTGAGGTCGGCGCGGGAGAGGCCCCGCGTGTACGCGCCGGTGAGGAGGTTCTCCTCCACCGTGAGGTGCTGGAAGCAGTGCCGCCCCTCCATCACCTGGCACACGCCCATGCGCACGAGCTCGTTCGGGCTCAGCCGGTCGATGCGCCTGCCCTCGAGCTCGATGGAGCCCTTGGTCACCTCGCCGCGCTCGGCACGCAGCAGGTTCGACACGGCCTTGAGCGTCGTGGTCTTGCCGGCGCCGTTCGCGCCGAGGATGGCGACGATGCGCCCCTTGTCCACGCGCAGGGACACGCCCTTCAGCACCAGGATGACGTGGTTGTAGATCACCTCCACGTTGTTGACCGCGAGATACGGCTGCGCGGCAACCGCGGGGGGCGGGGCTTCCTTGAGGACGGCGGACATGGCGTCGAGGGGGCTGCGGGCCGGGCGCGAGGCCCGGCCCGTCCGGGACCTGCGGTTACGAGTCCTTCGCGCAGTCGCGGATCTCGATCTTCTTCTCCGCGGCGTAGCGCTTGGCGGCGTTCGTGATCATCGGCTTGAGGATCGTCTCGTCGCCTTCGTACCACGTCTGGTCCACCACCCACTTCGTGCCGTCCCAGGTGTGCACGCGCGCCTTGCGGGTGCCCTCGTGGTCCTTGCAGGTGGTCTGCAGCGGCTGCATCACGCCCTCGAAGCCCATGCGCTTGATCGCGGCATCGTCGATGAAGAGGTTCTCGATGCCCCAGCGCACCTGCTCGCCGGTGAGCGGCTTCTGCCCGTAGCGGGTCTGCGCGCGCCGCACGCCCTCCACCGCCAGCATGGCCGACATCAGGCCGCGGGTGTAGAGCACCTCACCGACCTCTTCCGCCGGACCGGTGCCCTGGCCCTTGCCGTGCACGTGCTTCAGCACGTCCTCGTGCACCCGCGCCCGGCCCGCCGAGTGCTGGAGCGTCAGGGCGTTGTAGCCCTTGGCGCCGTCGCCGGCCGGCTTGACGTCGGGCTCGGCGCCCGACCACCACACGCCGTACATCTTCTCGCGCGGATAGCCGGTGGCCTGCGCCTCCTTGATGGCGGTGGAGTTCATGATGCCCCAGCCCCACAGGAAGACGTAGTCGGGCCGCGTCTGGCGGATCTGCAGCCACGCCGCCTTCTGCTCCACGCCCGGATGCGTGACCGGGATGGTGATCAGCTCGAAGCCGTGCATCTTGGAGCGCTCGGTGAGCAGCGGGATGGGCTCCTTGCCGAACGGCGAGTCGTGGTAGACCAGCGCGATCTTCTTGCCCTTCAGCCGGTCGAGCCCGCCTTCCTTCTTGCCGACGTGCTGCACCAGGATGTCGGCCGCGGTCCAGTACGTGCCCATCAGCGGGAAGTTCCACTTGAAGACCGTGCCGTCGGCCGACTCGGACCGGCCGTAGCCCGCGGTGATCAGCGGAATCTTGTCCACCGGCGCCTTCTCGGTGAGCGCGAAGGTGATGCCGGTGGAGAGCGGCTGCACCACCGTCGCGCCGGTCGGGCCCTTGCCCTTCATGCGCTCGTAGCACTCCACGCCGCGGTCGGTGGCGTACCCGGTCTCGCACTCCTCCCAGGTCAGCTTGACGCCGTTGATGCCGCCGTCGCGGTTGTTGATCAGCTTCAGGTAGTCGACGTACCCGTTGGCGAACGGCACGCCGTTGGGCGCGTACGGGCCGGTGCGGTAGACCAGCACCGGGAAGAACTGCTCCTTGGCCTGCGCGTACGCGACCGAGCTGACGCTCAGCGCGATGGCCGCGGCGGTGATCGCTCTCACGAACATGACTTGCCTCCTCAGGTTGGACTGCCCGCCTTGCCGCCGAGGCGATCATGCCGCCTCGTTGTCGATGCCGGTACCGGCGCGGGCACGCCGGTCAATATACCGGAAACCCCCTTTGCCTTTGCCGTCAGTGCGGGAACGGCCAGATCCGCAGCTTCTCCTTGCCGATGGCCCAGAGCCGCGCCAGCCCGTGCGGTTCGACGATCAGGAAGAAGACGATCAGGGCCCCGAAGATCATGAATTCCAGGTGCGACACCATCGCGGTGGACAGCGGCACCCCGAAGAAAGCGGGCACCTGGTTCAGCAGCACCGGCAGGATCACGATGAACGCCGCGCCGAAGAAGCTGCCCATGATCGAACCGAGGCCGCCGATGATGATCATGAACAGCAGGTTCAGCGACAGGTTGATGTTGAACGCCAGCGGCTCCCACGACCCGAGGTGGACGAAGCCCCACAGCGCCCCGGCGACGCCCACGTAGAACGAGCTCACCGCGAACGCGGACAGCTTCGCGTACACCGGGCGGATGCCGATCACCTCGGCGGCGACGTCCATGTCGCGGATCGCCATCCAGGACCGGCCGATGTGGCCGCGCACGAGGTTCTTCGCCAGCAGCGCGAACAGCGCGACGATGGCGAGCACCAGCACGTAGCGCCGCTCCGGGGAGTCGAAGGTGAACCCGAGCATGCTCACGTCGGGCACCGACACCGACCCCGACGCCGAGTTGTTGGTGAACCACTTGACGCGGGCGAACACCCAGTCGATGAAGAACTGCGCGGCGAGCGTCGCCACGGCGAGATACAGGCCCTTGATGCGCAGGCTCGGGATGCCGAAGATCATCCCCACCAGCGCGGCCGTCCCGCCGGCGAGGATCAGGACCAGCAGGAAGTTGAGCTCCGGAATGCGCAGCGCGAAGTTGTACGCGGCGTAGGCGCCGACCGCCATGAACGCGCCATGCCCGAGGGAGACCTGCCCGCAGTAGCCGGTGAGGATGTTCAGTCCGAGCGCCGCGAGCGAGAGGATCAGGAACGGGATGATGATCGCGCGCATCAGGTAGTCGCTGGCGAACGCGGGCACCAGGACGAACGCGGCGACGAGCAGCGCGACCATGAAGATCCGGTCCTGCCGGATCGGCAGCATCTGCTGGTCAGCGACGTAGGTCGCCTTGAACTGGCCGTTCTCTCTGTAGAGCATCAGGGCTTCGCCCGGGAAGGGGGAAGGGGGAAGGGGGAAGGGGAAAACCGACGCACGATCACACCCTGTCTATGTGCTTCTCGCCGAACAGGCCTTCCGGCCTGACCAGCAGGAACAGCAGCGCCAGCACGTAGGCGAACCAGTTCTCGATGCCGCCGCCGGCGAGGTCGAACGCCTTGACGAGGATCGGGGCGAGGAACACCTCGGCCACCTTCTCGCCCACCCCGATGATGAGGCCGCCCACGATCGCCCCGGCGATCGAGGTGAAGCCGCCGAGGATCACCACCGGCAGCGCCTTCAGCGCGATGAGCTGCAGCGAGAACTGGACGCCCAGCTTCGAGCCCCAGATCACGCCGGCCACCAGCGCCACGATGCCGGCGATCGACCACACGATCACCCAGATGCGGTTGAGCGGAATGCCGATCGACTGCGCGGCCTGGTGGTCGTCCGCCACCGCCCGCAGCGCGCGGCCGGTCGCGGTCTTCTGGAAGAACAGCGCCAGCCCGAGCACCAGCGCGCCCGCTGCGACGGCGGCGAGGAAGTCCTCGCGGTTCACCAGGATGCCGCCCTGGAACACGTTCTGCAGGATCAGCACCGGATCCTTCGGGATGCCGAGGTTGATCTCGTAGATGTCGCTGCCCCAGACGGTCTGGCCGAAGCCGTCGAGGAAGTACGTGACGCCGAGCGTGGCCATCAGGAGCGCGATGCCCTCCTGGTTGACCAGCGGCCGCAGCACCAGCCGCTCCACCAGCCAGGCGAAGAGCACCATGATCACCACGCCGACCGCCATGGCTGCCCACAAGGGCATCATTTCCGCCAGCCGCGCGACCGCGAGCGCCGCGAAGAGCACCATCGCGCCCTGCGCGAAGTTGAACACGCCGGAGGCCTTGAAGATCAGCGCGAAGCCGAGCGCCACCAGCGAGTAGAGCATGCCGGTCATCAGGCCGCCGAGAATCACCTCCACCCAGAAGCCGGGCGCGGATGCGCCGGTGGCGAGCGGCGCGAACAGGCCGGCGACGAGCAGCACGCCGAGCACGATCACGGGCCAGTTCTTCTTCACCGCGGCCTTCCCTCCCCTAGTGACTGACGCCGAGATAGGCGTCGATGACCGCCTGGTTCGCGCGCACCTCGTCGGGCGTGCCGTCGGCGATCTTGCGGCCGTAGTCGAGCACCACGACGCGGTCGGAGATGTCCATCACCACGCCCATGTCGTGCTCGATGAGCACGATGGTGGTCCCGAACTGGTCGTTCACGTCGAGGATGAACCGGCACATGTCCTGTTTCTCCTCGACGTTCATGCCCGCCATCGGCT
>CAZKHE010000097.1:0-17064 GCA_964552535.1 uncultured Enterobacteriaceae bacterium
GCGCGCTCGACTACTTCGACCCGGCGCGCGACTACGGCGACGACCTCGCCGCGGCCCTGTCGCAGGCGACCGCCAGGTTCCTCGTGGTGTCCTTCACCTCCGACTGGCGCTTCTCGCCGCAGCGCTCGCACGAGATCGTGAAGGCGCTGCTCGACAACCGGCTCGACGTCTCCTACGCGGAGATCGACGCGCCGCACGGACACGACGCCTTCCTGATGGACGATCCGCGCTACTTCGCGCTGGTGCGGGCGTACTTCGACAACATCCACCGGTCGCTGGCATGACCGACGCCGATCGCATCCGCCTCGCCGGGCGGCACGACTTCGAGGCGATCGCCGGCTGGGTGCGCCCCGACGCGACCGTCCTCGACCTCGGCTGCGGCGACGGCCTGCTGCTCAAGTACCTGATGCAGACGCGCCGGGTGCGCGGATACGGCGTCGAGATCAGCGACGAGCGCGTGATCGCCTGCGTGAGGAACGGCGTGAACGTCATCCAGAGCGACCTGGAACGCGGCCTCTCGGGGTTCGATGCCGGCTCCTTCGACTACGTCATCCTGTCGCAGACGCTGCAGGCGGTGCGCCACACCGAGCAGATCCTGATGGAGATGCTCCGGGTGGGCCGCGAGGTGATCGTCACGTTTCCCAACTTCGGCCACTGGCAGGGCCGCCTGCAGATCGCCTTCGGCGGCCACATGCCGGTGTACGGCACGCTGCCCTACCAGTGGTACGACACGCCGAACGTGCACCTCTTCACCATCCGCGACTTCGACCGGTTCTGCGCCGACCGCGGCATCCGGGTGCTCGAGCGCGTGGTGCTGTCGGAGGGGGAACCGGTCCGGTTCCTCCCCAACCTGCTCGGGAACCTGGCCGTCTATCGCCTCCAGCGCCCGGCGTCCTGAGCGGGCTCAGGCGGGATTCGCCTGCTCCACCGCGGCGATCTCGCGCCGCATCCACCACACGAGCGCCAGCCCCGGCAGCGCGGCGACGAACGTCAGCACGAAGAAGTTCGCCCAGCCCATCTCCGCGACCAGCGTGCCGGTGACCGGGCCGAACAGGATGCGGCCGAGCGACGCCAGCGCCGAGAGCAGCGCGTACTGCGTCGCGCTGAAGCTGCGGTGGCACAGCGCCATCGCGAAGGCGACGAACGCGGCCGTCCCCATCCCGCTGGCGAGATTCTCGAACGCGACGGTGAACACCAGCAGCGGATAGCTCTTCCCCGCCCAGGCGAGCCAGGCGAAGGAGAGGTTCGAGATCGCCTGCAGCGCCCCGAAGAGCAGCATCGCCTTCACCAGGGGCAGCTTGGCGAGCAGCACGCCGCCCACCAGCGCGCCGCCGAGCAGCGCGGCGAGCCCGAGGCCCTTGTTCACCACGCCGACGTCGGTCGGGGTGAACCCGACGCCGCGGATCAGGAATGCGGTGGTCAGCGTGCCGGCGAGCGCATCGCCGAACTTGTAGAGCATGATGAGCGCGAGCAGGCTCCACGCGCCCGGGCGCGAGAGCAGGTCCTTCAGGGGCGCGATCACCGCTTCGGCGAGCGTGCGCGGCGCGTGGGCCGGCGCGGCCGGCTCCGGCGCGAGCAGCGTCACCACCATGGTGGCGGCCATCATGCCGGCCATGGCGAGGTAGGTCGTCTTCCAGCCGATCTGGTCGGCGAGGATCAGCGCGAGGCCGCCGGAGGCGAGCATGGCGATGCGATAGCCGAGGACGCCCACCGCCGCGCCCATGCCGCGCTCCTGCTGCGGCAGGAGGTCGGTGCGATAGGCGTCGATCACGATGTCCTGCGAGGCGGAGGCGAACGCCACCCACAGCGCCATCGCGCCGATGAACCACAGCGAATCGTCGGGCGAGCCGAGCGCCATCGCGGCGATGCCGATGACCAGGCCCACCTGCGCGAAGAGGATCCAGCCGCGCCGCCGGCCGAGGAAGGGCGGCACGAACCGGTCCATGGCCGGCGACCAGAGGAACTTCAGGAGATACGGCAGCCCGATCCATGAGAACCAGGCGATGGTCTTGATGTTCACGCCCTCGACGGTGAGCCAGGCCTGCAGCGTGCTGCCGGTGAGCGCGAGCGGCAGGCCGGAGGCGAAGCCGAGGAGGGTGACGACCGCGATGCGCGGGCTCTTGAAGATCTCGAGGTAGGGCGAGGCCATCGGCCGGAGTCTAGCGGAGTGGACGGCCTCGCTCGATCACGCGTGCGATGCGCCGCCTACGGCGCCGGGTGCGCGCTCACCAGCACCGCGGCGATGATGCACGGCTCGTTGCCGCGTACGCTCCACGAGTGGTTGGTGCCGCGCTGGATCAGGATGTCGCCGGGGCCGAGCTTCGTCTCGCCCTGGTCCATGATGGCGTGGATCTCGCCCTTGAGGACGATGATGTAATCCACCGTCGCCGTCTTGTGCATCATGGGATCGGCCGAGCCCGCAACCGGCGCGTGGCCCGCGCCGATCGAGTCGAACGCCTCGCGCGCGTCGGCGCGGTCGCGCCACATCGAATCCGGCGGAAACTCCACGATGCGCAGGATCGTCCCGTTCGGCGGCGGCTCGAGCCGCACCGGCCGCGCGGCCGCGTCGGCGCTGCCCGCGTTCGAGGCCGGCGCGCCCGCGGTCTCCCAGAGGTCGGTGAGCGCGAGCCCCGGCATCGAGGCCATCTCCTTCACGTTCGTCGCGTAGCCGTCCTGCAGGAACACCGAACGGCCCTGCGCGTCGTGTCCCGTCACCACCCGCCGCACCTTCCACACCATGTCCGCCTCCTCCTCATGTCGCGCCGCGGCTTGACCGCGTACGACGCGAAGTCTACTTTGCCGCGACGGAGGAGGGTGGCATGCGGCTGGTGACTTTCTCGGCGGGGCGCGCGCGGCGGCGCGCGGGTGCACTGATCGACGCCGATCGCACGATCGTCGATCTCCAGGCGGCGCACCGCGCGCGCCACGGGCGGGCCTCGCCGGCGCTCGCCAGCGTGCTCGCCATCGTGGAAGGCGGCGAGCGGGCCCTGGATCGGGCACGCGAACTCGCGGCCGCGCCGCCGGAATCGGCGCTCGTCGCACGCACGGCTGCGAAGCTGCACGCGCCGATTCCGGAGCCGCCCCAGATGCGCGACTTCCTGTGCTTCGAGAAGCACCTGGTGCAGGCCTTCCGCGCCGCGCGGCAGCTGCGGGCGAGCCGCGCGCCCGATCCGCAGGCGGCGCTCGCCGAGATGGAGGCGAAGGGGATCCTCGCCATCCCGGAGACCTGGTACGAGCGCCCGATCTACTACCACCCCAGCCGCTTCAGCGTCTGCGGCACCGACGACGAGGTGCCCTGGCCGAGCTACTCCAGCGCGCTCGACTACGAGTGCGAGTTCGGCTGCTACATCGGCCGGCCGGGCAAGGACATTCCGGCCGAGCGGGCGCGCGAGCACATCTTCGGCTACACGATCTTCAACGACTTCTCGGCGCGCGACGAGCAGACCCTCGAGATGCCCGGCCAGCTCGGCCCCGGCAAGGGCAAGGACTTCGACAACGCCAATGCGATGGGGCCGTGCCTCGTCACCGCCGACGAGATCCCCGATCCCTACGCCCTCACGATGCAGGTGCGCGTCAACGGCGAGCCGCGCGGCCACGGCAGCTCGCGCGACATGCGCTGGCGATTCGAGGACTGCATCGCGCACGTCTCGCGCTCGGAAACGCTGCACCCGGGCGAGTTCCTCGGCTCGGGCACGGTGGGCGACGGCTGCGGGCTGGAGCAGCTGCGCTTTCTCGCCCCCGGCGACGTCGTCGAGCTGGAAGTCGAGCGCATCGGGGTGCTGCGCAACCGCGTG
This sequence comes from uncultured Enterobacteriaceae bacterium, assembly GCA_964552535.1. Classification (GTDB taxonomy): domain Bacteria; phylum Pseudomonadota; class Gammaproteobacteria; order Burkholderiales; family SG8-39; genus CAZKHE01. Next base: position 3,795 of record CAZKHE010000097.1, read on the forward strand.
GTCAAGCGCTGAAAAGGAGGAACCGTGCCCGTCAATCCCATCCGTGACTTCCGCGTCGATCCGGCTGCGATCCGCTACATCGGACAGGACCTGCAGCGTCCCGAATGCATCCTCGCCGAGCGCGACGGCACGCTGTGGTCGGCCGACGCGCGCGGCGGCGTGATGCGCATCGCGCCCGACGGCACGCAACGCCTCATCGCGCAGACCGAGGGGCGCGCGTTCGCCGGCGCGGCGAGCGACGCGCAGCGCTTCACCGAGGGCACGCTGCCGAACGGGCTCGCGTTTGCGGCGAACGGCGACCTCCTCATCGCCAATTTCGGCACGGATCGCCTCGAGCGCATGACGCGCGAGGGCCGCAGCGCGGTGATCCACGACAACATCGATGGCAAGCCGATCGGCAAGGTGAACTTCGTGCTGCGCGACTCGCGCGGCCGCATGTGGCTCACCATCTCCACGCGCATCGTGAACTGGATGGCGGCGGTGGCGCCAGGCATCGCGGACGGCTACATCGCGCTGGCGGACGAGCGCGGCATCCGCGTCGTGGCCGACGGCTTCGCGTTCACCAACGAGATCCGCCTCGATGCGCGCGAGGAGTGGCTGTACATCGTCGAGACGACGGGACAGTGCATCTCGCGCATGCGCGTGCAGCCCGACGGGACCCTGACGCAGCGCGAGGTGTTCGGCCCGTCGAAGCTCGGACCGGCCGGCTTTCCCGACGGCATCGCGCTCGATGCGTTCGGCAACGTGTGGGGCACGCTGGTCATGAGCGACATCCTGTTCGCGATCACGCCGGAGGGCGACTACGTGGAGCTGCTGGACGACGGCGACGTCGCCGCGCGCAACGCGCTCGAAACCGCCTTTCGCGAGAACCGCGTGACGCCTGAGCTGATGCTCGCCGCCGGCGGCACGATCGCGCCGTGGTTCGCCAGCCTCACCTTCGGCGGCCCGGACCTGCGCACCTGCTACGTCGGCAGCCTGCGCGGCACACGCATCCCGTACTTCACCTCGCCGGTCCCCGGACTGCCCATGGTGCACTGGCACCAGCGTTGAACGTGCGTCCCTTGACGCGCCGAAAACGCATCCGCTAATGTGCCGCGACCGATGGTCGCAACGGCGCGCCAGACGCCGCCACCCCGTGGAGGAGATCCTCATGCGTTTGCTGCGCCTCGTCGCCGCCTCTGTTGCCGCCCTCGTCTGCTTCTCCGCCGCGGCGCAACAGCCGGTGCGGCTGAACGTGACCGCCGGTCACCCGCCGGTCTTCAACTGGGTGTCCCTCATCGACAGCTTCGTCATTCCCGAAGTCGAGAAGCGCACCGCCGGCAAGGCGAAGTTCGAATGGAACAAGGCCTACGGCGGGACGGTGGCCAAGCTCGGCGCGGAGTCCGATGCCCTGCGCACCGGTATCTCCGACATCGGCGTCGTCGCGACGATCTTCGAGGCCGGCAAGTTCCCGCTGCAGCAGGTGACGCTGCAGGCGCCGTTCGCGACGCCGGACATGAAGATCGTCACCCGGATCGCGCAGGACCTGCACGACCGGATGCCGGAGCTGCAGGAGACGTGGACCAAGCAGAACCTCGTGCTGCTCGGCGTGTTCTGCGTCGATGATTACGCGCTCGTCACCAAGTTCCCGGTGCAGTCGGTCGCCGACCTCAATGGCAGGAAGCTGTTCGTGCCCGGGCCGGTGGCGAGCTGGCTGCAGGGCACGGGTGCGGTCGCGGTGTCGGGGAACCTGAACACGTACTACAACGGCATCCAGACCGGCGTAGCGGACGGGTCGGTGGTCTCGACCGCCAACATCTGGGGCATCAAGCTGCACGAAGTCGCCCCGCACGTCACCCGCGCGGGCCTGGGCGCGCAGTTCGTCGGCGCGCTGGCGATGAACAAGGGCGTGTTCGACCGGCTGCCGAAGGACGTGCAGGAGGTCTTCCGCCAGGTCGGGCGCGAGTACGGGCAGCAGATGGCGATCCGCCAGCAGCAGCTCGTCGACCAGGTCCAGAAGGACGCGACGGCGCAGGGCGCCAAGTACACCGATTTGTCCGAAGCCGAGCGGGTGAAGTGGGCGAACGCGCTCCCGAACCTGCCGGTGGAGTGGGGCAAGCAGCTCGACGCGAAGGGGCTGGCCGGCACGAAGGTCGTGCGCGCGTATCTCGAAGCGCTTCAGAAGGAAGGGGTCAAGCTGCCGCGCGACTGGCTCAAGTGAGCCCCCGCGATGTGCCCGCGGCGGACGCACCGCCGGGGCTAGCCGCCGGCGCCCCGCCGCCCCCGCTCGGCGCCTACGGCGAGCCGCAGCCCTTCGGCTTCCACCGGCTCACGTCCTGGATGAACGCCGCCGGGACGCTCGCGATCTTCGCCCTGCTGCTCGTCACCAACACGGACATCGTCGGCCGCGACCTGTTCAACAAGCCGCTGCGCGGGACCACCGAGATCCTGTCGGTCGGCATCGTCGCGATCGTGTTCATGCAACTCCCGAACACGCTGTGGGCGGGACGCTTTCCGCGCGCGGACTTCCTTCTCGGCGGCCTCGCCAAGCGCTCGCGGCGCGCGGCGGCGGGGCTGATGTTGGCCTTCCACCTGATCGGTGCGGCGATGCTCGCCATCCTGTGCATGGCCATCTGGCCCGAGCTGGTGCGCGCGTGGCAGCTCGGCGATTACTACGGCGCCCTCGGCGACTTCACCGTGCCGCTGTGGCCGGTGCGCCTCATCATGGTCGTCGGCTGCGCGTTCACCTCGCTCACCTATCTCTTCCTCGCGGCGGCCGACCTGCGCGCGGCGCTCGGGCGCGCCCACGCATGACGCCGCTCGCCATCGGCGTGGCGAGCCTCGCCGCGATGGTCGTGCTGATCCTCGCCGGCCTGCACGTGGCGGTGGCGCTGCTGCTGCTGTCGTTCCTGGGCGTGTACTTCATCCGCGGCAGCGCCGACACGGCGATGGCGCTGCTCGCGCAGGCGGCGAGCGACACGGTGCAGAGCTACGACTTCGGCGTGGTGCCGCTGTTCGTGCTGATGGGCCTGCTGGTCTCGACCGCCAACCTGGGCGCCGATCTCTTCGACGTCGCGCATCGGCTGTTTCGCCGCGTCGCCGGCGGACTGGGCATCGCCACCGTCTTCGCGAACGCCGTATTCGCGGCGATCACCGGCATTTCCATCGCCTCGGCCGCCGTGTTCACCAAGGTCGCCGTGCCGGAGATGCTGCGCTACCGCTACACGCCCGAGTTCGCCACCGGCTGCGTGGCGGGATCCTCGGTGCTCGGCATGCTGATCCCGCCGAGCCTCCTGATGATCGTGTACGCGTTCCTCGCCGAGCGGTCGGTGGGCGAGATGTTCCTCGCCGGCGTGCTGCCCGGACTGCTACTCGCGCTCCTCTTCTCCCTTGGCATCTACGCGCTGGCCAGGCTGCGGCCGGCGTACGTCGGCGGCGCGGCCGACGCGGCGCTCGCGCCGCTCGGCGTCGGTGAGGTCGCGGTCAAGCTCCTCCCGATCCTCGCGCTGGTGGCGCTGGTGCTGGGCGGCATCTATGGCGGCCTCTTCACCGCGACCGAGGCGGGCGCCGTCGGCGCACTGGGCGCCCTGGTGATCGCGCTCGCCCGGCGGCGCCTGAACCGCGCGGTGCTCTGGCAGGTGCTGGTCGAGACCGGGCGCATCACCGTCGCCGTGCTGTTCCTGATCATCGCCGCCAACCTCTACAGCCGCATGCTCGCGCTGTCCGGGCTGCCGCAGGGCGTGGTGGCGTGGATGGCCTCGATGGGGTTCGGCGTCGCGGGCTTCCTTGCCGTGTACATCGCCATCGTGCTGTTCCTCGGCTGCGTGATCGACTCGATCTCGATCATGCTGATCGTGCTGCCGCTGCTGCTGCCGGTCGCGAGGGAGCTCGGCATCGACCTCGTCTGGTTCGGCGTCATCACCGTCATCGCCGTGGAGATCGGCCTGCTGACGCCGCCGTTCGGGCTGTCGGTGTACACGGTGCGGAGCACGCTGGCCGACGACCGGATCGGTCTGTTCACCATCTTCCGCGGCACCACGCCGTTCGTTGCGATGATGGCGCTCACGCTGCTCGCCATCATTGCGTTTCCCGGCATCAGCCTTGCGTTCCGCTGAAGGCGAAAGGAGTCACCGATGGGCATGACGATCGAATGCGTCCTAGACTGCGCCAACCACCTGGGGGAAGGCCCGGTGTGGGACGTCGAGGAGGCGCGCCTCTACTGGGTGGACGGGACGGGCCGCCGCGTCGGCAAGCCTTCCCTGTGGCGCATGGACCCGCGAAGCGGCAAGGTGGAACACTGGTCGCTCGACCGCGACGTGGGGGCCATGGCCCTGCGGCGCGGCGGCGGCGCAGTGTTCGCGCTGGACGACGGCTTCTACTTCTTCGACTACACCAGCGGTCAGCTCGACCTCATTGCGCGGGTGGATGCCGAGCAGCCGCGCACCCGGCTGAACGACGGCAAGTGCGACCGGCGCGGGCGCTTCTTCGCCGGCGGCATGGACGACAAGGAAGAGCTCAAGATCTGCGGTCTGTGGCGCCTCGATCCCGACCTCTCCGTCACCAAGGTGGACGACGGCATCATCTGCTCCAACGGGCCGTGCTGGAGCCCCGACGACCGCACCTTCTACTTCGCCGACAGCTTCCAGGGCGAGTTCTGGGCCTACGACTACGACCTCGAGCGCGGCACGCTCGCCAACAAGCGCGTGTTCGCGCGCTTCGGCGAGAACGGCGGCGTCGCCGACGGCTCCACCGTGGATGCCGAAGGCTGCATGTGGAATGCCGAACTCATCTCGGGCGACCTGGTGCGCTACGCGCCCGACGGCACGGTGGAGCGGCGGATCGGCATGCCGGTACGCAACATCACCAGCGTGATGTTCGGCGGCGAGAACCTGGACGAGATCTACGTGACCTCCATGGCGCGCGTGAAGCATCCGGCGGTGCACGACCTCTTCCGCAAGGAAGCGAAGCCCCAGCACCTGGCCGGCAGCCTGTTCCGCGTCCGCGGCCTCGGCATCCGCGGCGTCCCGGAGCCGCGCTTCGCCGGATAACATCGGAGGTTCCGCCGCGCAGAGGAGCCTCGACATGGCCCGCCGCTTCGTAGACCTCTCCATCTATCTCGAGAACGACGTGGTGAGCGATCCGCCGGCCTTCGCGCCGAAGATCAGCTACATCGACCACCAGATGTCGGTGGGGCAGATGCTGTCGTTCTTCCCCGGCCTGCAGAAGGGCGACCTGCCCGACGGCGAGGCGTGGGCGATCGAGAAGATCGAGCTCATCACCCACAACGGCACGCACCTCGATGCGCCCTACCACTTCCACTCGACGATGAACAAGGGCGAGCGCGCCATCGCCATCGACGAGGTGCCGCTCGAGTGGTGCTTCCAGCCCGGCGTGAAGCTCGACTTCCGCCATCTGCCGGACGGCTACGTGGTCACCGCGCGGGACGTCGAGGCGGAACTCGCGCGCATCGGCCACACGCTGGCGCCGCTGGAGATCGTGGTGGTGAACACGCGCGCCGGCAGCCGCTACGGCAACGACGACTACGTGGCCGCCGGCTGCGGCATGGGCTACGAGGCGACGATGTATCTGCTCGAGCGCGGCGTGCGCCTCACCGGGACGGATGCGTGGAGCTGGGACGCGCCGTTCGTCTACACCGCCGAGAAGTACAAGGACACCGGCGACGCGAAGCTGATCTGGGAAGGCCACAAGGCCGGGCGCGACATCGGCTACTGCCACCTCGAGAAGCTGCACAACCTGGAGGCGCTGCCCGCCGACGGCTTCATGATTGCCTGCTTCCCGGTCAAGATCCGCGGTGCCTCGGCGGGATGGACGCGCGCCGTGGCCATTTTCGACGACGAACTGATGAAACCTTCGGCGGCCAGGGGGAGTCGAACCTCGGTGGAGGCCGGTCGCGGTTGATTTGGGGCCCGAGGTCGGATAGCCTGAAATCGACGGCGCACGGCGCCCTTCGACTCCCACCCACGGACAAGAGACCATGAACGACTACGCCGAAGTGAACCGCGACAAGCTGGTCGCCGACATGAAGACCGTCATTGCCGACGCCGAGGAGCTCCTCAAGGCCACCGCTTCCGCCGCGGGCGACCGCGTCACCGCCGCCCGGGCGCGCGTCGAGGAGAGCATGAAGGTCGCGAAGGTGAAGATCGCCGCTGCCGAAGAGGCGGTCGTGGATCGCGCGAAGGCCGCGGCGCGCGCCACCGACGACTACGTGCACGCGCATCCCTGGAAGGCCGTCGGCACGGCAGCGGCCGTCGGCATCATCGTCGGCATGCTCATCAGCCGTCGCTAGGCGGCGGCCACGGAACGGTCGATGGCGCCGGAATCGGCGGGTGAGCCGGCGCCGGGGCTGATCGGCTCCGCCCGGCGGCTCCTGCGCACCGCGCTCGGCATCCTCACCACGCGGCTGCAGATCCTCGGGACGGAGCTCGAGGAGGAGCAGGTCCGCTTCACCGAGCAGCTCCTGCTCGTCTCGCTGGTGGCGTTCTGCTTCGGCACCGCGGTGCTGCTGGCGGTGATCTTCGCGGTGGTGCTGTTCTGGGACACGCACCGCCTCGCGACGCTCGGGCTCTTCACCGTGCTGTTCCTCGCCGCGGGGATCATCGGCGTGCTGGGGCTGCGGCGACGGGCACGCCGTCGGCCCAGGCTGTTCTCCGCCACGCTCGGCGAGATCGCCAAGGACCTGGAACGCGTGCGCGGACCGGCCCCCTGATGCGCGACCGCATCCATCACATCCGCGCGCGGCGCGAGCGGCTGATCGCCAAGGCCGAGATGCAGCGGGACATCGTGGCGCGCGACGTCGCCGCGCTCGCGCCGGCGGTGCGGGTCGTGGATCGCGGCATCGGGGCGGTCGCGTGGCTGCGCGCCCATCCCGCGGTGCTGGTGATCGGGGCGGGCGTGATGCTCGTGCTGCGGCCGGGCCGGACGCTGCGCTGGTCGCTCCGGCTCTTCTCGGCGTGGCAGGCCTACCGCCGGATCACCGAGCGCCTCGGGCGCGCGGCGTCCTGACCTTGGTCGCGGCCGCGGCGTTCGGCTGCGGCGCGCGCTTGACGACTGCGGGTTGCGCCGCGAGCACCACGTCGTAGTCGACGGTGAGCGGCGCGTGGTCCGAGAACCGCGCCGCCGTGTAGATGGTCGCCCGCCGCGCCTTCGCCGCGATGCCCGGCGTCGCGATCTGGTAATCGATGCGCCAGCCGACGTTCTTCGCCCACGCCTGTCCGCGGTTGGACCACCACGTGTACTGATCGGGACGCGGGTCGAGCCGACGGAAGACGTCCACCCAGCCCACGCGCTCGAAGACCTCCGTCAGCCACGCGCGCTCCTCGGGCAGGAAGCCGGAGTTCTTCTGGTTGGAGCGCCAGTTGCGCAAGTCGATTTCCTTGTGCGCGATGTTCCAGTCGCCGCACAGGATGAACTCTCGCCCCGAGCGACGCAGCCGCTCGAGGAACGGCATGAACTCCGCGAGGAACCGGAACTTGGCCTGCTGGCGGTCCTCCGAACTCGAGCCGGAAGGCAGATACACCGACACCACCGAGACGTCGCCGTAGTCCGCGCGGATGACCCGCCCCTCCGGATCGAACTCGGCGCTGCCGAAGCCGCATTCCACCCGCTCGGGCGCGAGGCGCGAGTACATCGCAACGCCGCTGTAGCCCTTCTTCTCGGCACAGTGGAAGTGACTCAGGTATTTCCCGGGCATGAGGATTGCAGACGGGAGGTCCGTCTCATGTGCCTTGACCTCCTGCATGCACGCAATGTCGGCCTTATTTCTCACAAGCCAGCCGAGGAATCCCTTGGCGGCGGCGGAGCGTATCCCGTTGAGATTCAGGGTCGTGACGCGTAACATCTTGAAATTGGCCGAAAAATTGGTCGTTTCAGGGAAGAGAGCCGTGCAGGAATTCCGGTCCGAGTTCATTCGCTTCTGCATCGAGTGCGGAGTGCTGCGTTTCGGCACCTATGTGACGAAATCCGGCAGGACCACGCCGTACTTCTTCAACGCGGGGCTGTTCAACACGGGTGCCCGACTCGACCGGCTTGCGGAATTTTACGCAAAGGCGATACGCGCCTCCGGCGTGGAGTACGACATGGTCTTCGGTCCTGCCTACAAGGGGATCGTACTCGCCGCGGCGACCGCGATGGCGCTGTCTCGCGGCGGCCCCGACGTCCCGTGGGCGTTCAATCGCAAGGAAGCGAAGGATCACGGCGAGGGCGGGTCGGTGGTGGGTACGCCGCTCGCCGGCCGGGTGCTGATCGTCGACGATGTCATGACCGCGGGGACCGCCGTGCGCGAATCGGTCCGGATCATCCGCGCCGCCGGGGCGACGCCCGCCGCCGTCGCCATCTGCCTCGACCGCATGGAGCGCGGCACCGGACCGCTCTCCGCGGTGCAGGAGGTGCGCGAGACCTACGGGATTCCGGTCGTCGCGATCGCGAACCTCGACGACCTGCTCGCCTATCTCACCGACGCGCCGGGCTACGACGAGAGCCTGGCGGCGATCACCGCCTACCGAAGTGCCTACGGAGTCCAACCGACATGAAGACGCAGGTGCACTCGTTTCTGCTGATCGCGGCGCTTGCCGCCGCTGCGCCGCTCGCGCATGCGCAGGGCAAGCTCTACAAGTGGACCGACGCCAACGGCAAGGTCCACTACACCGACAAGATGCCGACGGAGGCGGCCGGCCGCGCGAGCGAGGAGCTCAATCGCCAGGGTACGGTCGTGCGGCGTACCGAGGCGCCGATGACCGCCGAGCAGCGCGCCGAGCAGGAGCGGGAGCGCAAGCGGCGCATCGAGGAAGAGGCCGTCGCACGCGAGCAGAAGCGCAAGGACATGGCGCTGCTCAACACCTACTCCACCGAGCGCGACATCGACGAAGCCCGCGCGCGCGCGCTGAAGAGCAACGAGGACGCGATCAGGGATGCCGAACGCAAGCTCGGCGAGGCGCAGAAGCGGGCGGAGAAGCTGAAGGGCGAGGCGGAGTTCTACGCGAAGAAGCCGATGCCCAAGCAGCTCCAGCAGGACATGCAGGTGAACGATCTCGAGATCCGCACGCAGGGCGAGCTGGTCGAGGCGAAGAAGCGCGAAGTCACCGCCATCAACGCCCGGTACGACGAGGACAAGCGGCGCTATCTCGAGCTCACGGGCGGGAACAAGACCGCGCAGGCCGGCGCGGCGTCCACACCCCGCTGAGCGCTGCAAGGCCTGACACGCAAGGGCGCCCGCGGGCGCCCTTGTCGTTTGGGAAGGCGCTCAGCCGCCGAGCTTCCGCCGCAGGATCTCGTTGACCTGTGCCGGATTGGCCTTCCCGCGGCTCGCCTTCATCACCTGGCCCACCAGGGCATTGAAGGCCTTCTCCTTGCCGGCACGGAACTCCTCGACCGACTTCGGGTTCGCGGCGAGCACCGCGTCGATCATCGTCTCGATGGCGCCGGAGTCGGAGATCTGCTTCAGGCCCTTCGCCTCGATGATGGCGTCGGCGCCGCCTTCGCCGGCCCACATCGCCTCGAAGACGTCCTTGGCGATCTTCCCCGAGATGGTGTTGTCGCGGATGCGCGCGAGCAGCTGCGCGAGCGCCGCGGGCGCCACCGGAGACTGGACGACGTCGAGCCCGGCGCGGTTCAACGCGCCGGAGAGCTCGCCCATCACCCAGTTCGCGGCGAGCTTCGGTTCGACGCCCGCGCCGACGACCGCCTCGAAATACTGCGCGAGCTCCCGCGATGCGGTGAGCGTGGCGGCGTCGTACTCGGTGAGGCCGAGCGCGGCCACGTAGCGCGCCCGCTTCGCCTCAGGCAGCTCCGGCAGCCCGGCGCGCACGCGCTCGATCCACTCGTCCGACACGGCGAGCGGCAGGAGATCCGGATCGGGGAAGTAGCGGTAGTCGTGCGCGTCCTCCTTCGAGCGCATCGAGCGGGTCTCGTCGCGGTCCGGATCGTAGAGGCGCGTCTCCTGCACCACCCGGCCGCCGTCCTCGATCACGCCGATCTGGCGGCGCACCTCGTACTCGATCGCACGCTCGAGGAAGCGGAAGGAGTTGAGGTTCTTGATCTCCGCCCGCGTGCCGAGCTTCTCGTCGCCGCGGCGGCGCACCGAGACATTGGCGTCGCAGCGGAACGAGCCCTCCTGCATGTTGCCGTCGCAGATGTCGATCCAGCGGACGAGCGCGTGCAGGGCGCGCGCGTAGGCGACCGCCTCCTCCGCGGAGCGCAGGTCGGGCTCGGAGACGATCTCGAGCAGCGGCGTGCCGGCCCGGTTGAGGTCGATGCCGCTCATGCCGTGGAAATCCTCGTGCAGCGACTTGCCGGCATCCTCCTCGAGGTGCGCGCGCGTGAGCCGCACCGTCTTCGCGCCCGCCTTCGTGAGGATGGCGAGGCTGCCGCCCTGCACGATGGGCAGCTCGTACTGGCTGATCTGGTAGCCCTTCGGCAGGTCCGGATAGAAGTAGTTCTTCCGCGCGAAGATCGACGTGCGGTTGATGGTGGCGCCGACGGCGAGGCCGAAGCGGATGGCCCGCTCCACCGCGCCGCGGTTGAGCACCGGCAGCACGCCGGGCAGCGCGATGTCCACCGCCGAGGCCTGCGCGTTGGGCGCGGCGCCGAACGCCGTCGAGGCGCCGGAGAAGATCTTGGAGACGGTCGAGAGCTGCGCGTGGGTCTCGAGTCCGATGACGACCTCCCAGTCACCCATGCCGCCGCTCCTCGTGGGTGGGCACCGTTCCCCCTTCTCCCTTCGCCCTTCCCGCGTCTGCCGGCGGCGCCCGCAGATGCCAGTCCGTGGCCTGCTGGTACCGATGCGCCAGATTCAGCATCCTCGCCTCGGCGAAGTAGTTGCCCACCACCTGCAGTCCCACCGGCAGTCCGCCCGCGCCGAAGCCGCACGGGATGGACATCGCCGGCAGCCCGGCAAGATTGGGCGCGACGGTGTAGATGTCGTCGAGATACATGCGCACCGGGTCGTCCACCTTCTCGCCGGAGCGGAAGGCGACCGTGGGCGAGGTCGGGCCGACGATGACGTCGCACTGGCCGAAGGCGCGCGCGAAGTCCTGCGCGATGAGCCGGCGGATCTTCTGCGCCTGCAGGTAGTACGCGTCGTAGTAGCCGTGCGAGAGCACGTAGGTGCCCACCAGGATGCGGCGCTTCACCTCCGCACCGAAGCCCTCGGCGCGCGAGCGGCAGTACATGTCGACGAGGTCGGCGTACTCCGCGGCGCGATGGCCGTAGCGCACGCCGTCGAAGCGCGAGAGGTTCGACGACGCCTCGGCCGGCGCGATGACGTAGTACGCGGGCACCGACAGGGGGCTCGCCGGCAACTCGACGTCGACGCGCCGTGCGCCGAGCCGCTCGAGCGCCGCGACCGCGGCCATCACTGCGCCCCGGACGTCGTCCGTCATGCCCTCGGCGAAGTATTCCTTCGGCAACCCGATCCGCAGGCCGTCCAGCGGGCGGTCGAGATCGCGCGCGTAGTCCTCGCCCGGACGATCCAGGCTGGTGGAATCGCGCGGATCGAAGCCCGCCATGGCGTTCAGCAGCAGCGCGAGGTCCGCGGCGTGCCGCGCCATCGGCCCGCCCTGGTCCAGGCTGGAGGCGTACGCGATCATGCCGTAGCGGGACACCACGCCGTAGGTCGGCTTGATGCCCGAGATGCCGCACATCGCCGCCGGCTGCCGGATCGAACCGCCGGTGTCGGTGCCGGTCGCGGCAGGCGCCAGTCGCGCCGCCACCGCGACCGCCGAGCCGCCCGAGGAGCCGCCCGGGACGCAGGCCGTATCCCACGGATTGCGCGCCGGCCCGAAGAAGGACGTCTCGTTCGACGAGCCCATGGCGAACTCGTCCATGTTGCACTTGCCCAGCAGCGGCGCACCCGCGTCGTTCAACCGGGCGACGACGTGCGCGTCGTAGGGGCTCACGAAGTTCGCGAGCATCCTGGAGCCGCAGGTGGTGCGCCAGCCCTCGGCGCAGAAGATGTCCTTGTGCGCGATCGGGATGCCGGTGAGCGGCGCGGCCTGTCCGCGCGCGATGCGCGCGTCCGCCTCGCGCGCCTGGGCGAGCGTGCGCTCGCGATCGACGGTGATGAACGCGTTCAGCGCCGGGTTCGCCCGCTCGATGCGGTCGAGGTAGAGCGTGGCGAGCTCGACGCTGGAGATGCGCTGCTCGTCGAGCGCGGACCGCAGCGCCGCGAGGGAGGCTTCGATCATGGTTACTCGATGACCTTCGGGACGAGATACAGGCCGCCCTCCACCTGCGGCGCGACCTCCTGGAACCGCTCGCGCTGGTCCGCTTCGGTCACGGCGTCGTCCCGCAGGCGCAGCATGACGTCCTGGGCATGGGCCATCGGCGCCACCCCCTGGGTATCGACCGCCTGCATGCGCTCGACGAGCGCGAGGATGCCGTTCAGCTGGGTCCGGACGGCTTCGGCCTCTGCGGGCGACACGGCGATACGGGCCAGGTGGGCGATCCGCGCCACCTGCTCGGGCGTCAGGGACATGGGAATGGAACTCCGCGATCGGGACTGTGAGAACTTTAGAGGTCGACTCTAAAGTCTTGATGCACAATGCGGTATTATATTTGGATTTAATCGCCCCGGAGGGGGTTGCGCGCGCCATCCGACCCGCGGAGACGCTCGCAAGGGCTAACGGGCTTTTCATTGGGACCACGGATGCTAGGGTTTCTGCGCGCATATTTCTCCGACGACCTCGCCATCGACCTCGGCACCGCGAACACGCTGATCTACGTGCGCGGCAAGGGGATCGTCCTCGACGAACCTTCGGTGGTCGCGATCCGCCAGGAAGGCGGGCCGAACGGCAAGCGCACCATCCAGGCGGTGGGCAAGGAAGCCAAGCAGATGCTCGGCAAGGCCCCCGGCAACATCACCGCCATCCGGCCGATGAAGGACGGCGTCATCGCCGACTTCACCGTCACCGAGCAGATGCTCAAGCAGTTCATCAAGAAGGTGCACGTCTCGCGCCTGCTCAGCCCGAGCCCGCGCATCATCATCTGCGTGCCCTGCGGGTCGACGCAGGTCGAGCGGCGCGCGATCCGCGAGTCCGCGATCGGCGCCGGCGCGTCGCAGGTGTATCTCATCGAGGAGCCCATGGCCGCGGCGATCGGCGCGGACCTGCCCGTCGCCGACGCGACCGGCTCGATGGTGGTGGACATCGGCGGCGGCACGACCGAGGTGGGCGTCATCGCGCTCGGCGGCATGGTGTACTCCGGGAGCGTACGCGTCGGCGGGGACAAGTTCGACGAGGCGATCATCAACTACATCCGCCGCAACTACGGCATGCTG